>JACZXM010000088.1 GCA_022571615.1 Acidobacteriota bacterium
CGCATTTTCTCGCCAAGGCGGGGGCGAGCGTCGTGGTGAACGATCTCGGCGGTACCCAGGACGGATCGGGACAGTCTAAGCAGGCCGACAAGGTCGTCGAGGAAATCACGAATGACGGCGGCAAAGCCGTCGCCAGCTACGACAACGTGGCCACCTACGAGGGTGCGCAGCGGATTATCTGGGCGGCGATGAACCGTTTCAAGACGATGCGACCCTGGTGGTGGTCCGGATAACCGCCGCCGCAGCAACCCCGGGAGGCGAAGAACATGTCTGAGGATTGGCGACGTCGAAGGAGGTCGACTTGCGGGGCGTACTGGATGGTGGCGGCAATGACCTCGGGGATGCTGGCGTTCGCCGTGGTCTCGACCGCGACCACCCAGCAGGGGTTGGCGGGTCCGGCAGAAGGGGAATCGATCGCGCAATGGACCGGTCGATGGATGGAGGGCCCGGTAGGCCTGATCGCCACCAAGGAGGAGAAGGAGATCTACGCGGAGCTGTCCACCACGCAGGAGCGGCTGCAGTTCATTCGGCTGTTCTGGGAGGGCCGTGACCCGCGGATTCGTGGGGCGCGAAACGAGTTCCTCGACCAATTCACCGAGCGCCTGGCGCTGGTTCAGGAGAAGTACTCCAATTCCCGGCAGCAAGGTTGGGAAACGGCGTTCGGGCAGGTCGTCATGCTGTTCGGGTCGCCCGATCGAACCCGGCGCGAGCTCGGCGGCTTTCCGGTCGACTTCTCGGACCGGCCGCCGATCCTGTGGAGCTACGACAAGAGAATCCCCGAACTGGAACCCAACGAGGCCCTGCTGTTTGTGTTTCGTGTCGGGCGCTGGAAGCTAATGCCGCCGTACCCGATCGGTCCTACGGCGATCCCCGAGGCGGCGCGCGAAGCGGAACGTCGAAGCAATGTCGGCGCGGCGATACCGAGTGACTATCAGCGAGCGATGGACAAGGTGATCGCGGAATCGCTGGTGAATGCGATCGATTACCGCGGCGCGATCGATTCGGTCCGTACGGCGGTCCAGTTGCCGGATGCACAGATCCCGTTCGGGTACAGCACGCACCTGGCCGCCACGGGCGCCGGTCTGGTCCGGGTCGAGATCGAGATGACGTGGCGCATGGACACCCTCGTCTTCCATCTCATCGAAGGGAACTTCAAGACCGACATGGTCGTGGATGCAGCCTTGCTGCGCGATGGCGAACCGCTGTTCGTCGGTTCGGAGCGTGTCGAGGTCGTTGTTGCGGAGGCCGAGATGGAGGAGCGGCGGCAGGAAATCGTGCGCCGGACGCTGGTGCTCACCGCGGAGCCCGGGGCCTATGATCTGGAGCTCGTGCTGCTGGACCAGCTGCTGGGCTATCGCACCATTTACCGCGGCGCGCTGCAGGTCCGACTACCTTAACAAGCTGCGTAACCAGGCCCATCACACTTCCACCACGGCCTGCTAGCGACCCAGGCCACTTCTGCTACGGGCCGCTAACTGTGTTGCTGGCCGTCGTGCTCCTCTGACTCGGCGACCGCGCTGATGCTCTGCCAATGGTCCTCGAGCATCTGCAGCTCCTCGGCGAAGTCGACGTCGATCGCGGAACCGCCGTGCGCGAGCGGGATGAGACGGACGCCGCGCTCAGCCTGGAGTATCCGAGCGGCGTAGGCCTCGATCCGGGACGCCGGTACCAGCCGGCGCAACGATCGAAGGAGCGTGCGGGCGAGCAAAGAACCGCCACCCTCGCCGCGGGCACGCTTCTCGGCTTCCTTGGCGAGCCACAGAACGAGACAGTCGGCCGACGCCAGCAAGGAGCGCCAGCCGAGCCAACCCACGAGGCGGCGCAAGAGCTCAACGAACGAGCCCAGACGCTCCTGCTTGCGAACGGCGTACAGCTCGTCGAAGGCCCGCAGGCGATGCAGGCGAGAAGGAACGGCCAGGTTCATGCCGGTCGCACGGCCGCTCATCTCGCGCAGGTTCACCGAGTTGCGCCTGAACCACGCGGAATAGCGCTCGTAGGCCTCGGTCAAAGCGAAACCATGAAAGAAATCGACACTATCGATGTGCTCCGCACAGCGGGTGAGGAACGCGGTCAACGCGCCCGGGGTGTTGAGAGGATGGTCGCCGAACATGACCAGCACCGGCTCGTTCGGGCCCGGCCTGATTTCCGCATGGGCCGCCGAGAGGTTGACGAAAAATGTCGCTCCGGGACGCTGGGGGATCGGGGTGAAGCGATAGCGATCGGGTATGCGCCGCAGGCTATCCTCGCTGCCCAGCACCCAGACATGTCGCAACCCGCATGCCTGCAGGCAATCGAGGACGTACTCGACAACCAGCCGCCCGCGCAGACTCAGAAACGCCTTGTTCTCCAGCTGCACTTCTTGCTCGCCGCGCGCCCGGCGCTTCTCCCGAAGGCGCTTGCGGCGCGCCGAGACCGGATTGGAGCCGGCCAGCACGAGGACCTTCAAATCGGATCCGAAGGGTGCGGGCAATGCGGCGGACATGGGTCGGATTATAGCCATTGCGGCAGATGCGATTTCACCACACCTCGCCAGGCGTCGTGCAGCCGGGGAAGAGGTAAAGGGGCCCGGAAACGGTAGCATCGGGGCGTCCGACGCGTGGTACAGTCCGCTCGGCTGCGGGGCAGGCGCGATCCGGAGGGGCCTTGCGAACCGCGCCACGGGCGGCGAAAGGAGAGGGGATCGAATGGTCGTTCGGCGTGCCATTCATGCGCTTGCGGATCGTCCCCGCGTGACACGTTGGATCAGCGACAAGGGCATGCGCTCGGGCTTCGCGCGCCGCTTCATTGCCGGCGAGACGCTCGAGGAAGCACTTGCTGCCATCATCGAGCTGCGCAACAAGGGCATGGACGTGACGGTCGACTACCTGGGCGAGGTAGTTCGCGACGCCGAGGCCACCCGCGCCGTGACCGACACCTATTGCTCGATCCTCGATCGCATCTCGGACCCGGACATCGGTGCTTCGATCTCGCTCAAGCCGACCCATCTGGGCCTGTCGATCAGCAGGGAACTGGCGCAGGAGAACATCGGCCGCATCGTCGCGCACGCGAAGGAACTCGACAATTTCGTCCGTATCGACATGGAGGACAGCAGCACCACCGAGGCCACGTTGGAGATCTTCAAGACTCTCCGTCCCCAATACGACAACCTCGGCACCGTGGTGCAGTCGTATCTGTACCGGACCGAAGAGGATGTGCACAAGCTCAACGCTTTGGGTGCCAAGCTGCGGTTGTGCAAGGGAGCCTACAAGGAGCCGGCCCAGGTGGCCTTTCAGGATAAATCCGAAGTCGACCGCAACTACGTCAAGGTAGCGGAGCTACTGCTACGAGAGGGCACGTATCCTGCGTTTGCGACCCACGACCATCGCGTGATCGAGCACATCAAGAGCATGGCGCGGAAGCGCGGCATCGACAAGGATGCCTTCGAGTTCCAGATGCTGTATGGCATTCGGCGCGACGTCCAGCTCCAGATCCTGGAGGATGGCTATCGCATGCGGATCTACGTGCCGTTCGGCCAGCAGTGGCTTCCGTATTTCATGCGTCGCATCGCGGAGCGACCGGCGAACGCGTGGTTCGTCGTCAGGGCGATGTTGGGAAACTGAAGCCCGGATCCTGCTCGATCCATCACACTTCCAATGCAGGCTAACGCGTCGACGGGGTCACCGGCGCGCGCTGCCCCAGCACCTCGCGCGTGTGAGCGGGAGCCGGTTGGATCTCGCAAGCGGCAAAACGCGACAGCATGAGGCGGATCTCCGCGTCGATCCAGCTGTCGGGGAGTCGGCGGACGACGGCAGCCGAAGTGACGCGAAGCTGCTGTCGATCGACGATCTCATAATGGCGCCGAGTGTCGAGCCTGCCCTCGGCATCCAGGTAGACGGCATGCAGCAGACCGGAGGGGGCGAGCACGCGGTGACACTCGCGAGCGTAACGCTGCGCCAGAACGAACGGCAGGCTCGAAAGCACATTCCAGGCGCAGATGGCCGAGAAAGCGCAGTCCTCGTAGGGTAGGCGCCGCTCACGCAGCGCGTCGTTCGAGAGCGTCAATGGGGAGACCTCGACCTCGCCGATGCGCCGGGCCTCCCGCGCGAAGAGGTCGAAGCAGGTTACGTCGAAGCCATTCTCGCCCCAGAATCGGATGCTGGCGTTGCTCGTGGGGCCCAGCAGCAAAACCCTGGCAGGGGGATTCGCGGGATCGAGAGCGCCACTCATGCGCCACATCAGATTCGATGGATAGGAGCGGTTGGGCAGCAGGTTCTCCTCGAGTCGCGAGGTGGGACGCGGGAGCTCCGTGGCGCCGGGGTAGCTTTCGCGGCGGAGCCCCGGAGCGGCTCGGCGATCCTGATCCTGCACGGACTACTGCTCTAGCGGGCCGCCACGGCCACGGCCTGCTAGAAGCCCACCACGGCCTACTCGGGATACTGGGGAGACCTGCCGGTTCGTGGGCTCGACCTTGAAGCTCACGCTGGCACGTACCGCAGGCTCGAACGGCGTGCCGTCGGCGTGGCGCAGCTCTGCCACCAGCCGGTGCTCCCCGGCACCGACGCCGCGGAACGTGAAGCTTTCCGAGTAGCTCTTGACGGGCGGATAACCGTCCAGGTGCAGCAAGACCTGGGCTCCGTTGCGCGAACGCTCTCCGAGCACCGCGCCGTGGACCTGCAGCTTTACGGCGACCTCGGAGCCGGCCACCGTCGAGCCCGGGGACGGGCTCTCGATGCTCAGGCTCGCCTCCTGGGCAAGCCCGATCGCCGAGGTGCCCAAGGACAGCAGGGCGAGAGCGGGCAACCAGGCAAGCCGCCACTTGTGCCGCAGGCTGCTGGAGCCCGCCACGCGTGTCTTCGTCATGGCTCCAAGAATAGCAGCAACGGAGCCAGGCTAGCTGCGAGGGGCCCGTACAGGCTAGCTGCCGTCGGCCACAGCCGATACCACACCCAGCCGGCTCCTGAGCGCCGCTATCTCTTCGGGCAGCAGGCGAAAGGGCTCCAGGCTGGCGGCGAGCCATTCCTGGAGCTCGAACGACTCGCGCATCAATCCAGTCGGAGAATGATCGAGCTTGTTGAGCAGGATGTGGACCATCTCGTGGGCCGCGGCACGGGCAACGATCATCGGAGTGAGCTCCGGCAGATAGTCGCTGCAGCTCGCCGGCGCGATGGCCTCGCCCGCCATACCAGGCTCGACTCCCGATGCCTCGGCCTGGGTTCGTGCCAGCGCGGCCTCGCGGCATCTCAGGACCGCCTGCTGCCGGAACCAGAGCGCCTGCCGGTAGAAGATGAAACAGTTGCGGCCGATACCGCTCTCATCGTGCGGGGCCAAACCGATGACGTTGGAGGGACCGTGAAACCATCGAGTTCCGTCGGAGGCGAGGATGAGGACCCGGAGCTCATTGATCTCCAGGCGTCGCCGCGGCGAGGCGTCGATGAACCATTCAATCTGTACCCCGGCCTGATCCTCGAAAATCGAGTTGATCTCCTGCTGGATCGCCGCCATCTCCTGACGCGAGACCATCTGGTGATCGAGCAGATAGACGAGGAGGCGTCCGTTCTCTGGCGCCGGATCCGTCGGTTCGGCCCGCAGATCTGGGGCCGCAGACAGGACCAAAAGAAAGACGACCGAAATCGTCAACGCGAAACGATGAACGTACTGCGGCCGGATGGCGAATCCCGACATTGCTCCATCCTGTAGGGGACCAGAATAACCACTCCGACGAGCCACTATACCACTGAGCCCGCCAGCTTAGGGGAGCGGCTAACCCACGACTGACACGCCGTCGGTCTCCCAGACCAGGCGCTGATCGCCGCGGATCCCGTTGTGGATCGCGCCCTCGATGATTTCGACCCCTTTGCCCTGAATCAGCGACAGCAACGCGGCGAACTCACGCACGCGGTTTTCTCCCAGCACGTCACCGGAGATCTGGAGCTGGAACGCGAAGGCGTCGCCATCGTCGGCGGTGATGTAGAACGAGCAGTACGCCTCGTCCGGCTTGGTATCTTCCTGGACAGGATCCCAGCTTGGCACGTCGAGGCGGATGCGGAAGGACTCCTGCGTCGAGCCGTCGACGAAGATCCAAGGAAGTCTGGCCGGTTTCTTACCCACGTTTGCGCCTTGCTGCTCTCACCGTGCCGCTGTTGCCCGCACGATACGCCATTCGAACTCAGCTTGCCACTACCCGTGCCGATGTCAAGCGGCGCGCATGAGCCGGAATACGGTGCCGAGGGCTGGGCGCTTCCCTTGCATCAGGAGCGTGAACCGGAAGATCTTCCCCGACAGCCATACGGCGACTCCCGAAGCCCCGGCCAGCAGGAAGATGCCCAGCCAAATCTCCCACAACGGCGGTCTGAGCACGTTGATCCGGGCCATCATCACCAGCGGGGTGGCGGGAGGCAGCAGGCTGACGATGCGGGTAATCAGCGTCGCCGGGTTGGTGATCACGTAGAAGACGAAAAAGAAGCTCATCATGATCGGCATCATCAGTGGGAACGCGATCTGCTGGAACTCCTCGGTCGTGGAGCACATCGAGCCTGCCACCGCGTACAGCACCGAGTAGAAGAGGTAACCGAGCAGGTACAGGATGCCGAAGTAGAACAGCAGTCCAGGGTCGAGAAGGTCGGTGAGATCGACGCCTTCCATGGCGGCCCCCAGTGCGAGGGCTGGCAGGACGTACAGGCTACCGATCATCGCCATTCCAATCCAGGCCCCCAGCTGGGTCAGCGCTGCGCCGAGCACTCCCATCACCTTGCCGGCCATGAACTCGGTCGCGGTCACCGCCCCGAGCACGAGCTCGATGATGCGTGAGGATTTCTCCTCCACAATGGAGCTCCCCATCTGCTGGCCGCCCATGAGCACGGTGATGTAGAGGATCATCCCGAGGATGAAGGTGCTCATGTACACGCGGTTGAAGCCGCCTTCCTCCTCGCCCTTGTCCGACACTCTCACGGCGCTCATGTCCCACCTCACCAGCGCCTGGACGCGCTCGCTCTCGAGTCCCGAACCCGCCAGGTAGCTCTCCAGCGCGACGGCGCGGATGGAGCGCTCTAGCGACCGCAAGATCAGGATGTTGCCCGTCTCGCTAGAGTAGTAGCGACCGCGGATGCCGAGCTCATCGTCGGGCTCGATCAACAGGTAGCCATTGATCTGATCGTCCAGAATCTGCGAGCGCAGGGTGGCGCGGGCGGCGTCCAGGGCCGAAGGTTGCACCTGCTGGACAGCGACGACCTGCACGGTGAAATCCTCGATCTCGCGCAGGCCTTTGGCGATCGCTTCGGCCTGCCCGGTGCCGGCGTCGAGCAGCATGAGCCGGAGCTCGTCGATATCGGCGCGGCCGATCAGCAGGCGCATCGACATTGGTAGGACAACGAAAAGAGGCACCATCAGCGTGCTGACGATGAACCACTTGTTGCGAACGCGAGCGAGATACTCGCGGCGTGCGATGGTGATCACCTGGGTGAAGCTCAATTCGTCACCTCCTGCACCAGCTCGCCCTGCTCGGACAGCAGCAGCCTGGCTCCTTCGGGAATGCCGTGCCCCACCTTTTCCAGGAAGATGTCCTCCACCGACGGCTCCTCGGTGCTGAACGAGCGCAACTGGACGCGCTCCAGAAGCGCCCGAATCAGCGCGGGCACGTCGGCGTCGGGCTCCAGCCGCAGCCTCGCCGTGGGGCCGGAATCATCCACCCTGAGCACGCCGGGCAGGTGTTGAAGGTCGCTGCCCCGACCTTCGTACTCGATCACCAACATGTTGCGGCCCTGGCTCGCCTTGATGTCGGCCAACTCTCCGTGCAGGACGAGCTCGCCCCTGTGGATCAGCCCGATGGCGTCGCACATCGCCTCCACCTGCTCCATGCGGTGGGTCGAGAGCACGATCGTGGCACCTCGCGACTGTTGCTCCAGAATCACGCTCTTGAGCAGGCGGGTGTTGATCGGGTCCAAGCCCGTGAACGGCTCGTCCAGGACGATAAGCTCGGGCTCGTGGATAACCGCAGCCGCGAATTGGACCTTCTGCTGCATTCCCTTGGAGAGCTCGTTGGTCTGTGACTTTGCTCGATCTGCGAGATCCAGCCGCTCCAACCACCGGGCGGCCCGGCGGTTCGCCTCGCGGGAGGTCAGACCGCGGATCATGCCGAGAAAGGCGAGCTGCTCGAGCACCTGCATCTTGGGGTACAGACCACGCTCCTCTGGCAGGTACCCGACGCGGGCACGCACCGCGAGTGGATCGTCCGATCCCAGAATCGACACACTCCCTCGATCCGGAAGATAGATGCCCAGGCAAGTACGAAGGGTCGTCGTCTTGCCGGAGCCGTTCGGTCCCAGCAGGCCGAAGACCTTGCCGGTCGGAACGTCCAAATCGAGCGAGTTGACGGCCACGACACCGTCGAACTCCTTCACCAACTTACGGGTCTGAAGCGCGAAACGGGTGCTCATGGGCTGGAAGATACCATCTCCGACATCTCCAGCCAGGAGCCTGGAATCGGGCGGCTGCGTTGGCCGTTGGGTGGTCGCCAACGACCAACGAATGGCGCTGCGGCCTGCTCGGGCGCTGATATCAGGCGGTGGCCTCGGTGTACAACTTGGCGGCCTCGTTCCAGTTGACGACGCTCCACCAGGCGCTGACATAGTCCGGGCGCCGGTTCTGATAGTTCAGGTAGTAGGCGTGCTCCCAGACATCGAGGCCCAGGATCGGAGTGTGGCCCTGCATGTAGGGCGAATCCTGGTTGGCGGTCGAGTAGCACTGGAGCGCACCGTTGCCATCGACGACGAGCCACGACCAGCCGCTCCCGAACCGAGTGCCGGCAGCTTTGGCGAACGCCGCCCGGAAGGCGTCGAGATCGCCGAAGGCGGCATTGATCGCCGTTTCCAGATCACCGGACGGCTCGCCGCCACCATCCGGGCTCATGAGGGTCCAAAACAGCGAATGGTTGGAGTGGCCGCCACCGTTGTTTCGCACCGCCGTCCG
>JACZXM010000089.1 GCA_022571615.1 Acidobacteriota bacterium
GCGATGGTGATCCAGACGAAAGGACTGCGGAAGGAATACGGCGACACCGTCGCTCTCGGTTGCATCGATCTAAGCATCGAGGGCGGGGGAGTGATCGGTCTGCTGGGGCCCAACGGTGCCGGCAAGACGACGCTGGTGGAGATCCTGGAAGGTCTGCGTAAACCGACCTCTGGAACGGTGTCGGTGCTGGGCCTGGACCCGGCCCGCCAGAGTCGGGCTCTGAAGGAACGGCTCGGCGTCCAGCTCCAGAACACCACGCTGCCGACCGAGCTCACCGTGAGCGAGATGCTCGCCCTGTTCGCCTCGTTCTACGAACGGGCCCTGCCGGTGGATGCGATCCTGGAGCGGGTGGATCTGCTGGAGCAATCGAGCCAAAAGGCGAGCACGCTGTCGGGGGGACAGAAGCAGCGGTTGGTGTTGGGAATCGCCTTGATACACGATCCCGAGTTGGTCGTGCTCGATGAGCCGACCACGGGGTTGGACCCACAGGCTCGACGCGACCTGCACCAGCTCGTACGCGACCTTCGAGACCAGGGTCGCACCACGATCCTCACCACCCACTATATCGAGGAGGCGGAGCATCTGTGCGACCGCGTGCTGATGATCCGGCGTGGCGAGATCGTCGCCGATGGCGCTCCGTTCGATCTGGTCGGACAGTCGACCGAATCGACCACGATGTGGATCGATGTGGATGGCTCCATGGACCCGGCACCGTTGCTGGCCGCGGGGGTCAAAGCTCTGGCTCACGAGGGCAGGCACTACAAGTTCTCAACCACCGATCCGACCGCCACCATCCTCGCGCTAGGCGACATGCTGCGCGCCCAGGGGCTGAGCCTCGTGGACTTGCGGATGCGCCGTCCGACCCTCGAGGATGTGTACCTGGAGCTCATGGGCACCGACGCTGACGAGCCCGAACAGGTCGCGTCATGATCCACATGCGCGGCCTGGGATCCCTGACCCGTGCCCATCTGTTGCAGGCCTTTCGCTCCCGCACGGCGATCTTCTGGAACGTCATCTTCCCGCTCGTCTGGCTGTTTCTGTTCGGCTTCATTTTCTTCCGCGGGGTCGACAAGAGCCTGATGATGCCCGGCCTGTTCACCATCACTATCCTGTCGAGCTCGTTCTTCGGTGTCTCCTACACCATGGTGGCCGAGCGCGAGCAGGGCATCCTGCGTCGCTACCGGGTCACCCCGGTGAGCGCGACGGTGATCGTTCTCGCCAATTGCATCCGCGCCATCGTCATGATGGCCCTCTCGGTCGGCATTCAGGGAACCGTGGGCTGGGTGGTCTTCCGATACGAGGTCCACGGATCGTTGCTGCTGATGGCACTGAGCATGTTGCTGGGCGCCGCCGCCTTCGTGCCGCTGGGTCTGTTCGTCGGTAGCGTTGCCCAGGACATGCGCTCGGCACCGGCGATCAGCAACCTGCTGTTCTTCCCGTTGATCTTCCTCTCGGGCGCAGCCTATCCCTACGCTTTCCTGCCCGACTGGGTGCAGTGGGTCGGGCGCCTGATCCCTTCGAGCTATCTCGTCGAGCTGCTGCAGGGGGTGATGGTTCGGGGCCAGGGCATCTTGCAGCTAGGGGGGCCGATCGCGGTTCTCTTGCTCACCCTGGTGTTCGGCGGCTGGGTCAACAGCCTGCTGTTCCGCTGGGAGAGCGAGGAGCCGGTGAACCGCCGGCACGTGCTGCTGGCGGTCGGGGGGCTGTTTCTTCTCCTGGCAGGCGCCGCGCTCCTGACGCCGGCGTTCCAGATGGCGCAGGCACCGACCGGATGATGCCCAAGCTGAGCCGATCGGACGCCGGCCTGGCGGCTCTTGGAGCCGTAGGGCTGGCCGTGGTTTTTCTACTGTACGAGTCGGCCTTTCCGTTGGCGCTGGTGGATCTGGAAGTGACCCGTGAGGAGGCGATCACCAACGCGACGAGCTTTCTGGAGCAACAGGGAGCCGATCTGGACGGGTTCCGGCGGGCGGCGATTTTCTCGGGCGACAGCGAGGCTCTGATCTTCCTGCAGCGGACCCTGGGCAACGAGGAGGCTGGTCGCTGGGCGCGCCAGGAGGTCCCCGTGTGGCAATGGGACATCCGCTGGTTCAAGCCCGGCCAGACGGAGGAATGGCTGGCTTCCGTGGGTGTAGACGGCCAGGTTGTCGCGTTTCGCCACGTCGTCGAGGAAGCGGCCGAAGGAGCCAACCTCGAAGAGAACGCGGCACGGGGGCTCGCCGAGCAATTCCTCTCGTTACGAGGCTGGGATCTGGCTACTCTCGATCGTGTGTCGGCCTCGGCTGACAGGAAAGACAACCGTACCGACCATGTCTTCGCCTGGCAGGTGCGTGACCGTGAGATCGTCTGGCGACCGGAAGACCCGGAAGCTGGCACCGGGTCGGCACGGGTCCTGGTACGGGTGCTCGGCGACCGGGTTGGCGGCTACGGCAGGTTCTTGCGCATCCCCCAGGAGTTCTCCCGCGAGTTCGAGCACACCCAGAGCACGGGCGCGTTCCTGGCGGTGGGGAGCATCGTGCTCACGGTGCTGCTGGCGCTGGTGGCGATGGGAGTGGCAATCGTCCGCTACCGCGACGGCAAGGTGAACTGGCGGGTGGCGATCACCTACGGCGCCATTGTCGGCCTGATGTTCAGCCTGTACACATTGACCGCCTGGCCCGAGGTGCAGTTCCGCTACCAGACCCAGATCGGCTGGGGCGTTTTCCTTGGCTTGATGGTTCTGGGACTGGTGCTGGCGACCGTCTTCTATACGGTGTTCGTCCTGTTCCCGACCGCCGCCGGCGAGTCGCTTGCGCGCGAGCTGTTTCCCGAGAGCCTGCGCGGCTTTGCCGCCGTCGCGCGCGGCAAGCTGTTCACCCCGGAGTTCGGCGCATCGGCGATGCGGGGTTACGGCGTGGCGGCAGCTCTGATGGGTTTTTTCACCGGTTTTTACTGGTTCGCGCAACGGTACATGGGCGCATGGCTGCCCGCCGAGGGACCTTACTCGCAGATCTTCAACAACGTCTTGCCGTTCCTGACCCCGCTCACAATCTCACTGGTGGCGGCGATCTCGGAGGAGACGATCTACCGGCTGTTCGGGATCTCGCTGTTCAAGAAGCTGACCCGATCGACCTTCCTAGCTCTGCTGATCCCCGCCGCGATCTGGGCCTTCGGGCACTCCAACTACCCGGTGTTTCCGGTGTACATCCGGGGCATCGAGCTCACGATCGCGGGCATGCTCTTGGGGCTCGTGTTCCTGCACTATGGGCTGGTCACCTGCATCGTGGCACACTACGTGATCGATGCGGTCGCGCTCGGCATGCCGCTAGTGGGCAGCGGCAACACCAGCTACATGATCTCCGGTCTGGTCGTGATCGGCTTGGCGCTGCTGCCCGGCTTGATCGGCTTGGTGGCAGGACGACGGCCGGGTTCACCCGAACCGATCGCCGCTGCTGGTTGAGCCCGCTTCCCGCCCCCTGCACCAGACTAGGAGAAATGCTCGTGAACCGTTCCCGATCCGTCGCCACGTTGGTCGCCTTGCTCGCGCTCGTCGCCCCAGCCAACGCCCTCGCCACCCAAGAAGGTCCTTCGCATGGCTCGCTGGTGATCGTCGGCGGCGCCATGCGCGATCCTGCCATCCTCGAACGGTTCCTGGAGCTTGCAGGCGGTCCCGACGCCCCCATCGTGATCATCCCCACCGCCGGAGGGGCACCTTCCTACAACGAGACCTGGGCCGGCCTGCGCCAGTTTCGCGACGCCGGCGCCACCGACCTGATCCTGTTGCATACCTACGACCGCGAGGAAGCGGACTCGGAGGAGTTCGCCGCCGCGCTGCGCCGG
Organism: Acidobacteriota bacterium; assembly: GCA_022571615.1. Classification (GTDB taxonomy): domain Bacteria; phylum Acidobacteriota; class UBA890; order UBA890; family WLXD01; genus JACZXM01. The sequence goes on from JACZXM010000089.1 coordinate 3,817, forward strand.
GCACGCGGGGTCTGGTTTGCCGGCGGCCGCCAGTGGCGGCTCGCCGACGCCTATCTCGGCACTCGTACCGAGAGCGAGCTGTGGGGTGTGCTGGAGCGCGGCGGCGTTATCGGTGGATCCTCGGCCGGAGCGACGATCCAGGGCGAGTACCTGGCGCGCGGCGATACCGCCGGCAACCGCACGATGATGGGTGATCATGAAGAGGGTTTCGGTTTCCTGAAGGGGGTGGCGATCGATCAGCACGTGCTGAAGCGTAACCGGCAGTTCGACCTGCTGGAGATCATCGCTGCACGGCCGGACCTGCTGGGCATCGGTATCGACGAGAACACCGCCATCGTCGTGCGTGGCAACCGGTTCGAGGTCATCGGACAGAGCTACGTCGTGATCCACGACGCCCAGCGCCAGATCGATTCCGGCGGCAGCTTCTACTTTCTGGCCGCGGGCGATCGCTACGATCTTTCGACCCGCGAGCCGACACGACCGCAGATGTCGTTGCAGCCGCTCGAGCGGGTGGTCAAGAAGGATCCCGGTCAGCTTCCGTAGATGGGTACAGCGGAGGGACGCAGCAGGGCATGAGGTCGAGCACGTCCTGGCACTGTGGCCGGCCTCTCGAGCCGGCTTGACGGTAGGAGACCAGCAGAAAAGGACCTGCTCGACCTCATGCCCTGCTGCTGGCCACTGCCCCAGCCTGGTGGAAGGTCGTATCGTAGGGCTGGATCTGCCGGTGCTATTCGGACGTCAAGCTGCCAGCAATCCGCCCTCGATTCGCCCCCTTATCTCGCGAGCCCCGCAGGCGAAGCTCCTCCTGGGGCCCGCGAGAAGCCCCGACAATCGCAACCACTGGAAGGAGATTGCCCGCCCGTGACATTCTCACCCACAAGCGCTTAGACTGCATACGGCGTAGCCTTTTGACGGGGGGCTGGGCAATCGCATCACTGGTAAGGCAGCGAGGCTACCTCGACCGAGCTGGTGTGGTAAGGACCAAGGCATGAGCGATTCGAAAGACTCCAAGATCCGAGTGGACTACGTCGGCGGTCTTATTATCCGTTCTAGAGATCCCGCGTCTCTCAAGACTTATTATGAGAACTTCGGGATGAGCTTTTTTGAGCATGAGGGCAGCTACTACGCTGGTATCGAGACCGAGTCAGGCATGACGCATTTCGGAATTCTCGCTCTTGAGGACACACAGCCTGGAGCTGTCGGATTCAATCTTCGAGTGAACGACTTTGACGCGTACATTGAGGAGCTCAGAGCTGCCCACATCGAACCCACCGAACTTCCGGATGGTGGCGAAGAAGGTCGCTTCGCCGAGTTCGTTGACCCAGAGGGGAATAGGTTTTCGATCTGGGGTGATTGACCTGTGAAGGGTGCACCAGCTGCTGGCTTGCAACGGGCGCTGTCTCGAGCCCGCGCCTACCACGCCCCTGCAGCTGGCCCGACTTCGCCATCAGCTGAAGGGCAAACTGTTAGGCGGGCGCTAGCAGGACGACACAAGAAAATGACCGGAATTGGAGTAGAACTCGAGCTTTCAATTCTCCTCGGCCAACTTCTTATCGGGGCCGAGATATTCGCGCCATTCGAGGTGGAAACACCGGCATGGAAGAAGATCCTCAAGTGATCGATAGTCATCACCATCACGCTCACCCTGTACCGATATATCGGACATTGGGCGGCGCTTGTTCCTATTGCGTTGGGGTTGCTCGGCCTGGTGATCCATTTCTCCTGGTGCAAGAAAAACAACATCCATCCTATTCGGGCCACTCCTCGCCGTCGTTACTACGAACTTCGAGGGTGGAAGTGGCATGAATAGGCTGACTCGGGTCGTCCCAGTGGGGGGCGCAGGCCGCACTGCTGACTGATGGAGGTGGAGCCGTGTTCGTCAGACATCTCGCACTTGCCCTGGGTGCCAGCAGTGGCAATGGTCGACAACGATCAGGGCACCCGAACACCTATGAGGCCCCCGGTCGTCAACGGGCACACGAGTAGAAAGACGCAGTAGTAGCGCGGGGCGAGGCGTTCGGCGAGCAGCCAATGCCCGGGCTCGACTCAGAAGTCCTCGACTTCCGAGCAAACCTCCGCGCAGCGTAGGAATGGGCTGCTAGTTCTCCTCGTCTAGCAACTCGAGCTCGGCCTCACCCATGGGCGTGTCGAAATATAGCGCTACCTCGAACAAGGACCCGTTGGCTGCACAGCGACGCACGGAACCGTAGACCATCGTGCGCCCCAAGACCCCGATCGCCAGAGGAAAGTGCACGACGCAGCGGGTCCCAGCGTCGATAGGTCGGTCCACCTGCGCTAACAACCCGCCAGGACTCACGTTCACGGTCTTGCCCCGGGCCTGAAAACGCGCATCGGTGTGATCGAAGCCATGCAGCTCCACGTCAAGCGCCACCGGGACGGCTGCAGCTTGCCGTTCGTGGGTTCGACGCTCGGGGGCGCTCACGGGCTCTCACTCCCGCGACCGCGGCCGATTAGCACGACATTCGACAACAAGATCAATCCGCCTCCCAGCCACATCCCGACGGTGAGCGACTCCCCGAAGAACAGGTACGCCAGCACCGCGGCGCTGATCGGCTCGAGCAGCAGCAGTATCCCCGCGGTGGAAGCCTGGACGCGCCGCAGGCCCCACATGGCGAGCAGAGCCGGCAGCACGCTGCCGACCAGAGTGTATACGGCAACCGCCTGCCATTGCCGGGCCCATACCGCAGGATCCAATCGACTCATCGCCGGTTCCGGCAGCAGAGCTCGTACGAGAGGATACGCAGCCAGCAGCCAGACGGCGGTGAACGCCGTATAACCGAAGGTCGTCGTCAACGCTGGGTTGCCTCTTAGCCCGCTCACGCGTGAGAACATCACCCACAAGGACAACATCAACCCGCCAGCCATGGCGGCCAGCAGCCCCGCCACCGAGACGTCGCCGATCTGGCCGAACGGATCGAATAAGACCACGGTGCCGAGGACCGCCAACAATACCGACCCCAGTTTGCGCCGTGTTATTGCCTCCTGTAGCCAGACACGCGCGAAAATCACGGTCCAGATGGGCTGCGAGTACAACAACAACACGACCAGCGCCACTGGCACGCCGAGGACGATCCCTGCGAACTGGGTTAGCTGTAGCGCGGCCCCGGCTGCACCGAACAGCAGGAAGAAACCGAGGTCAGAGGCGCGGGGCCGGTACGCCGGGATGACGGCGATCATCGGGCCCAGCAGCAGCGCTCCGAACAACACCCCGGTTAGCGATACCTCGAGCAGGGAAAAGCCCGAGTTGACGAAATACCGGCCGCCGACGGCAATCGTGCCGTAGAACACCGAAGCCACCGCTACGGCGAGCTGACGCAAACGATCGTCGCCCTTGGTTGCCGGCTTCACGGGCTCCCGAGCCACGCTGCGAGCTGCCGCAAGTCGACGTTGCCGCCGCTGATCAATACCCCCACTCGTTTTCCTTCACACTCGACCTTGCCTTCGAGCAAAGCTGCAACCCCGAGCGCGCCGGTAGGCTCGACGACGATCTTGAGCCGCTCCATCAGGAAACGCATCGCTCTTACCAGGGCGTCGTCTGAGACCGTTACCATGCCGTCGACGAGCTCGAGCACCATCGGAAAGGTGATCTCCCCCAGGCTCGTCGTACGAGCCCCATCGGCGATGGTCTCGGGGTTGTCCACCGACTGCAAGCGGCCGCTGTGGAACGATCGTGTGGCATCATCCCCGGCCTCCGGCTCGACGCCGACGACCTGGCAGCCGGGTTGCAGGGCCCGCGCCACCAGCGCGCTACCGGAAAGCAAGCCCCCACCCCCACACGGCGTCAGCAGCAGGTCCAGTCCGCCGACGGCCTGGAGCAACTCGCGCGCCGCGGTTCCCTGCCCCGCCACCACATCGGGATGGTCGAACGGCGGGATCAGGGCCAGCCCGCGTTCGGCCGCGATGGCCTGGCCGAGCTCCTCTCGAGCGGTCGAAAACCGGTCGTAGGTGACGATCTCGGCACCGTACGCTCGCGTCGCTTCGAGCTTCACCGACGACGCATCCTGCGGCATGATGATGGTGGTAGAGACTCCGAGCAACCGTCCCGCCAAGGCCATCGCCTGGGCGTGGTTGCCGGAGGAGTATGCGAGTGCGCCGCGCTCCGGGGTCTCAACCGCCAGCCGAGCCAGGGCGTTGTAGGCGCCCCGAAACTTGAACGCGCCGGCGCGCTGGAAGTTCTCGCACTTGAGCCATACATGTGCGCCGGAGCACTCATCGAGGCTGCGTGCGGTCAGCACCGGGGTGTGATGCACAACGGGTTCAAGCCGCCGCGCCGCGTCCACCACATCGTCGTACACAACAGGGAGCTGCAATCGTGTCGAAGCGCTCATGGGAGCTCGCTAGCAGCAGGCCGTGGTGGAAGAGCCGCTACCACTCGGGAGGCACGAACTCGCACGCCTCGACCGCTTTGTAACGACCACCCTCCTGTTCCACGAGGTCGAACTCGATGATCGTCTGACGACGCTTCATCGAGGCGAAGTCTTCGTTGCCGAGCGCCAGCCCGTCGTAGTCGCTGTAGTCGTTGATGTGCAAGAACACGTCGTCGCGGCGATCGCCATCGCCGAGACCGGTCTGCACGGTGAGGAACCCGAAGCCCTTTTCCTCGATCACATGATGCATGACGCCACGCAGACGATCGGGATCGTCCTTTGGCTCCGGCAGGATCCCCGGATATAAGAATCCCGAGAAATAGTGGTCCACCGCGCGTCGGAGCTTGGAGCTGGTATTGGAGAACGACAGCAGGTCTACGCGGCGGCCCTTGCTTTGGAGCGCGTTGACCAGCCGCAGGAAGTTCCCGTCGCCACTGCCGATCAATAGATAGTCGAGGTTGTCCGCCTGCATCATGGCATCGACTGCAAGATCCAAGTCGACCTCGGCCTTGGAGTATGGCTCCCCGTTCTCGTTGGTGTAGTGCCGGACCTCCTTGAGCACCAGACGAAATCCTTCGCGCCGCACTGCGTCGCGGTACTCCGCCTTCTTGGCGCGGTACTCGGCGTCCTGTTCCTCGCGCTGGCGATCAACGGCCATGTACGCGTTGCCGCGGATCACCGTGCCGCCCTGAGCTTCGACGAGCGCCCGCACGGTCCTGAAACGA
>JACZXM010000090.1 GCA_022571615.1 Acidobacteriota bacterium
ACGCTGGATCCCACCACACCACTTCCTCGCCGCTCTCGGCCCGGTGCAATCCGGGCTTGATCGAGGTCTCCGTTTCCCCGGCTGCGCGGTGTGGTCGCTCGAGCACTGTGCGCTCCCCGAAGGGGGGGCATCCCGGCGCCGATCGCGGCCGCCGGTACTGCTCGCGCGGCGGATACAGCGAGCGGTTCAACGGGCTTACCCAGCCGTCATCCCAGGCGTACTCGCCGAGCGCCGGGACCACCAATAGATCCCTGGCGCGCGTCGCGGCGACGTAGGTGAGGCGCACGCTCTCGGCCCGGTCCCGGTCTCGCTCCCGCTCGGCGTTATCGATCAGCTCCCAGGGTGCGCAGCCCAGGATGCGAGTGGCGCACAACCTCGCCTGGGGGTCGATGAAGGCGCTCGGTTCCGCCCGCGCCAGTTGCGCGGTGATGTCGGCCAGCACCACGACCGGGAACTCGAGTCCCTTGGCACCGTGAACGGTCATAATCCGCACCCCCTCGGCCCCTTCCTCGAGCAACGGTGCCTCCGTAGATCCGGGACGCTCGGCCTCATCGCTCAGGCGCTGCACGAAGCCACGAAACGACAGCCCACCGCGAAGCTCGAACGAGCGCGCCAGGTCCACCACACGCTGGACATTGGCGAGCACCTGGTTCCCCGCCGGGCGCATGCCGAAGCCGGCGTGCGCTCGGGTCTCGGAAAGCAGGTCCTGCAGCGTGCTAGCGATCGGCACTCGGTTCCGTTGCCGGTGCAGGCGCGCCAGCAGCGCCAACACCTCGGTGATCGGTCGTAGGTCCCCATTCAGATCCTCGGGTAGGGAGCGAAACGGGTGCAGGGCGCCGTGCTCGTGCCGGAACCGCAACAGGGCCGCATCGGAGATCGCAAAGAGGCTTCCCTTGAGGGTGGCAAAGACCGACAACTCGTCGTCGGGCCACTCGATCGCGGTGAGCGCCGCCCGCAGTGTTTCGACCTCCTCGCGTTGGTGGAAGGAACGCCCACCCGAGAGCAAGTGCGGAATGCCCCGTGCTTCGAGTGCGGCCAGATATGGCCGTGTCACATCGCTACGCCAGGAAAGAAAGCGCCGGAACAGAATGCCGATGTGTCGCGGTCGGATCGCTACCCGCGAGGCCTTGTCCTCGGGGTCCTGGACCGACCACCCGCTGTGATTCACCAGCCACTCGATGTAGGCGGCCACGACCTCTGGCAACTCGTCGTTGATCTTGCGCACGGTCACCCGGCCCCAGTGGCTGTAGGGACGAGGGATCGGCAGCGCCACCACCGCCGGCTGCGACTCGATCGCCTCGCGCTCATGCTGCATCGGCACATAGTCGGGCTGACCGCTCTCCGGGTCGCCGGTCATCTCGGCAGCGAAGGCAGCGTTGATCATTTGCTGCAGCGGTTGCACCGCGCGCCAGCTGTGCGACAGCGTTTCTTGCCGCACTCCCGCCTCTTTGAGACGTTGTTTGACTTGCTGGTACAGGACCACGTCGGCACGACGGAACCGGTAGATCGATTGCTTGGGGTCACCAACCAGGAACAGCTTGCCGGGCGCGGGTACCGCCCGGGTCCAATCACTGACCGTCGGATCGTCGGCTGCGAGCAGCAGCAGGATCTCGATCTGGAGCGCGTCGGTGTCCTGAAACTCGTCCACGAAGATGCGCTGGAACCGCGACTGCAGGTGGCGACGGACATCGGGACGATCGCGGACCAGATCCCGGGCCCGGATCAACAGGTCGAGGAAGTCGAGCTGTCCATTTCGTAGCTTGAGCTCCTCGTACCGCTCGACGACCTCGAGAAGGTCCGTGCGCAGCAGAGCTGCCAGATCGGCGTCGGCCCGGGTGCGAAACTCCTCGAGCGTCTCGATCAGCGTATCTCGCTGCCGCGACACCTCGGCTCGCGAAATTCCCTGCACCGGCCAGGCACCCCGGCCTTTCTTGCGAGCCTGGCGGCGCAAGGCACGCAGCGCCTCGATCAGGCGCGCTTCGAGCGTGTCGTAATCGCGGTCGGCGACCTCTTCGGATCGGCGCACCCATTCGTGCAGCTGCCAGGCCGGCGCCAGCGCCTGCCGTAACGGATCGCGCGGGTCCTCGTTGCCACGGTACAGCCCGGCCATCGCCGCCACGTGCTCGAGCATTTGGTCGATCGCGCCGTCGCGGTCGAAATGACGCCGTTCCCACTGGCGCGGATAGTCACGCCACTCCAGCAGCCGCCGGCCCTCCGCGCACAGCCGCTCGAGCGGGGTGCTGCCGTCGAACGATCGGCTGACGGCGAGCCGACTCAGAGCCCGCGCCAGTCCTTCCGGCAGCTCCTCGAGCTTGTGCTCGATCCAGCCCTGAAAAGCAGTGGCGAACAGGCGCGAGGACTCTTCCTCATCGATCTCGGTGAACGCCGGATCGATCCCTGCCTCGACCGGTCGCTGGCGCAAGACCTCGGCGCACAGCGAGTGGATGGTGCCGATAACCGCTTCCTCGAGGCGAGCGATCGCGCTCGCGAGGTTGGCGCGCCGATCGCCATCCTTGGCCACCGAGCGCGCACGGTCGAGCTCCTGGCGCAATCGCAGCTTGAGCTCCCCGGCGGCCTTCTTGGTGAAGGTGACCGCGACCACCTCGTTGATCCGAGCGCCGCCGGTGGCAAGCACCTCGACCAAGCGTTCCACCAGGATCGTGGTCTTGCCTGTGCCGGCGGCCGCCTCGACCAGGACGCTTCGGCTCAGGTCGGTGCGGATGCGTTGACGGGCGGCGTGATCGTGTGTCGGATCGCTCATGAGATCGACCGGATCTTGGTGAGGGGCTCCAGCCGCACCTTGTTCTTGCGACGCAACCGCGTCTGCTCGTAGGGTCCGCACACGCTCCGGTAGTCACACCATTCGCAGGCCCGCTCGCGCGGGGCTGCAGGCAACAGGCCGTCTGCGATGGCTCGGTCGATGGTCTCGAGCACCTGCGCCACCTTGGCGCGGTTCTCGGCATTCAGGCTCACCTCGCGGGTCTGGTACTCGCCGCTTCGAGTGCAGTAGTAGAGCCGACCGGTCTCCACCGCGCCACCGAGGTGATGCTCGGCCGCGAGCGCGTACAGCAGCGGTTGCAACACCTCTCCATGTCGGGTCACCAGGAAGCGCTCGCGGGGGGCTTTGCCGGTCTTGTGATCGGTCACCCGCCAGACCTCACGTTCGGGATCGTACTCCACCAGATCGATCGAGCCCCGAAGCCGATAACCGTTCATGACGACGGCTTCCTCGCGGCGGCTGAGCGGGTCTCGCCCGGGCTCCTCTCCGAGCCCGAAAGAGAATTCGAAGAACGTCGGAACCCATGGCTCCTGGCGCTCCGCAACGTTGTGGATCCAACCCCGTAGATCGGTCCCGATGCTCTCGATCTCGTCGTGCCACACGCGCGGGATCGCGGGTGCTAGTTCTTCTTCGTAGCGTTTGGCCTCCTGCGCCAGCACCCGATCTGTGATCGCTGCCACCTGCTCACGGTTTGCCATGCTCACGGGCAACAGCCCCTGTTCGCGCAGCATCACGTGGAGCCGATATTGGACCTCGTGGAAGAGACTTCCTCTCGTGAGCGGGTCCATCTGCTCGAGCGCCACCGCCTCTTGCCGCGGGCGCAGCCGATGGATCGCATACAGCAAGAAACGGTAGGGACAAGCGGCGTAGGTTTGCAGCGCGGTTGGCGAGTAGCTGCGGTTGACCAGGCGGTGCGTGTGCAGAGCCTGCAGCGTGGCGGTGTCCGGGTCGACGATGCCGTCGGCGGGCGAGAACTTCGGCTGCCAGCGCTGCCAACGCACGCGGAGGGAGCGCTCGAGGTGCTCATTGGTCTGCAAGAGAAAACGGGCTCGGCCGCGGATGTCGTCGCGCGGCTCGGTCAGCAACGGCTCCAGGTAGGCCACATCGAACTCGGCTTCGTCGATCGCCAGCAGTGGATCATTGGGGGCCGGCCAGCCCAGCAACGACGCGGTCCCGGCCGCAGCGTGACGGCGTAGAACCTCCAGGTCGGGCAACCGGCCCTCGCTGGCCCGCAATACGTCCAGGGCGTAGAAGGACGGAACCCGGGCCCGCCCCTGCAACGTGTCGACGGTGGGGTAGGAGACCACGACCTGCCGCTCGGCCGCGCCGACCGCGACCCGGAGCAACAGTCGCTCGCGCTCTACCCGTTCCTGTCGATCCGGCATCGAGGTCTCGAGCGCCGCGCGGTGCTCGTCGAGCAGGAGCGGGTCCTCGGCCGCGCGGCGGGGAAACAGCCCTTCGGCCAGACCGGGCAGGAACACGGTATCGAAGCTCCGACCGGCCGCCTCCTCGATGCTTGCCACCAGCACCTTCCCGTAGCGCCTGCCCGCGGGTTCCGTTCGCAGGAAGGTGAGCCGTTCCTCGAGCGCTCGCCGTACCTCGCTCAGCCTCACCGGCCCCACCTGGCTCATGGGCTCGAGCTCGGCCAGCACGCCGAGGACCTTACCGGGAGAACGCAGGGTCGTGGCGGCGAGCCGTCGCAGTTGCTGCAGCCATCTGCCCCATCGTGCGCGCTCCGGCAGCCCGTCAAGCAGCTCGATCACCGGCAGGGCGAACCGCTCCAGATTCCCGAGCCCATCGAGTCGGCGTTGCAGGTGCCTCCGGCGCGCAGGGTCGTCGTCCTCGAGAGCGCGCAGCTGCAGCTGCAGCTCGGCCTGCAGCCCTGCCAGCCGGGTCCTCCACCGTTCCCGGCCTCCCACCACAGCGGCGTCCACCAGCAGCCGCTCCCAGCGCCGCGGTACCCGAAGCGTGCCCGCCACGACGGGTCCCTCACCGTCCTCTCGTGGCGGCACCGGCTCTTCGGCGACCACGCTCTTGAACACCAGCTGAGCCCCCTCGGGCTTCACCCACGGCACCTCCACCACTGGTGGCGCTCCGGCGTCATCAACGACCGGGACCTGGCCCAGCGACAGATACTCGGCGAAGCGAGTCGCGGTAAGCCCCTCGGCGCGGCACGCGAGCAAGGCCAGGAAGGCCCTGCCGCTGGGGTGCGGACGAACCGTGCCGCGGGTGAAGAAGGCCGGAATGCGGGCGTGGGAAAGTGCCTCCTCCAGCAGCGCCAGATACGCATTGGGATCGCGGACTAGCACCGCCATGCGGTCGAACGGGATCCCCTCGACCGCCAGCGTCTGAATGCGGCGTGCGATCTCCACGCACTCGCGGCCTTCGCCCGGAGCCGCCACGAACGCCACGCTGGTGTCGGTCTTGGCGTCTGTCACCGGGCCCTGCGCGCCCGGATCAGGATCCAGGAAGATCCAGCGGCGCAGGCGCTCCAGCCGCGAGGCTTCTTGCCCCGCGCCTTGTTCGGGATCTAGGTCTTTGACCTCGGTGCCGAACACCCGCATCGACAACGAACGAGCCGTCTCGTCTCCAGCCACCAGGGTGGCAAGCGCGCGCGGGGAGCTGGCAACGAGGTCGGACAACAGCGCCGCCTCGAGCTCGTTGCGCGGTGACAGATCCAGCAACAGCAGCGGCAAACCGACGAAGGCGTGCTGCCGCTCTCTCACCGCTTCTCGCGCCAGTTCCCAAAGCGCCGGTTCATCGACCAGGCGGTACTGCTGGAGCGCCGCTTCGTACGCTGCCTTGAGCCGCACCAGATCGGTCGCCGGGGCACCTGCTCGCGCGAGCTCGGGGGCCTTGACCTGGAACTCGCGCAGCTCGCGCAGTGTGAACGCCAGGGCGCGCGCGAATCCCGGGTACTGGGCAACGGGCGTGAAGTAGGACAGCGTATCGCCTTCCAGCGCGTCGGCGACGGCGCGTGCCGCGAGCGCTCGGGTGCCGAGACCGGTCACCGGGGCCAGGCCCGCAGCCGCCAGGCCGGCAGTTGCCAAGTCGGCAACCAGCTGGCTCGGGGTAACTCGGTGAACACCGAACGCTCCCGTGCCCGGGGCCAGGCCGCCACGGACAAGATCGTCAGCGGCGCCCCGAGTCGGCGCCACGAGCAGCATGCCTTCTCGGACTCCACCCCGGCGAATCCAATCCCTTGCGAAGGTCAACCGGCGCGCGGCGCTCGTTGAACTGACCAGCAGTGCGGAATTCACGCTCGATGCTTTCGGGACCCGGGGATTAGCCTGGTGCAAGTGTGGCGGGTCTGGTTATGCCGCCTGGGACGCAGGTGCGAGGTTGGATGCCTTATGCTCTGGCAACATGGTAGGACGCCCGCGAGAATTCGACACCGAATCGGCTTTGGAGGCAGCCATCGACGTGTTCTGGGAGTGCGGCTACGAGGCTACATCGCTGACCGAGCTGGTGGCGGCCATGCGGATCGGCCGCCAGAGCATCTACACTGCCTTCGGCAGCAAGTACGGACTTTTCCTCACGGCGCTGGAACACTACACGGATTGCGAGCTCGAGCTGCTGCGGCCGGTGGGGCGCCGCGACGCCGGGCTGCAGGAGATCATCGACTACTTTCACGACCGCGTGCAGTCGCTCACGGCGGACGATCCCCGCCCTGGATGCATGTTGATCAACTCGATCACCGAGCTCGCCGCGCTCGACGAAGAGGTCACCGAGCAGGGCAACCGATATCTGCGCCGCATGACGCGCGCGTTCTCGGGTGCGCTGCGAAACGCCATCGCAGCCGGAGACATCGAGCCCACCTGCACGCCACGGGAGATGGCGCACCATCTGGCCAACACCGCGGTCGGGCTGGCGGTGCAGGCGAAAGGCGGCGTCTCGCGCAAGAACCTCCGCGGGGCCGTCCGGGCAGCGCTGGCGGCACTCTCGAGCGCCTGAGTGTCTTAGCCTTAGCCTGGTGATCTTCCCGAGCTCTGGCAAGCCGACTCCGGACGACGGCCTCCCAGGGTCCTGGCTCCTGGTGCCTAGGTCCTGGAGTCATAGATTGACCGCATGACGACACAACCGGCGTCGGTATCAGGTCGGTGACGTTATTTCGTCGGTCGAACGGTTCGTTGACCACCAAGTCTGTCGCTAGGCCACGCGTATCTGGCGCCCGGCACAGAACCCACGGGCGGGTTTCGGAGCACCGACCAGGCCGCGGTTGCAGCCAATCCCAGCCTGCCTCGGAGCCTCTCGCTGACCGGCTGTGGCACTCCTGACACCGTTTTGTCGGAGGTGGCACGCTGCTTGCTCTATTGCAGGGCGGCGGTAGCAAGGCTGCTTCCCGCCGGTCGTGGCCACGGCCAATTTTGATCGACAGAACATGCCGCGCCTCGTCGCGGTCCACCGATGAGGAGACTCGAAATGCGAGCAGGACTTCGTCGTTTCAGACAACTGTTGTTCACCGCCGTCGCTCTGGCGCTCACCCCGGCCGTGGTGCTGGCATCGCCGTTCAGCGACCTCCCCGACAAGGGCGCCGAAGCGATGGCCTACTACGAGAGCGACGCCGACAGCTGGCTGCAAGGCCCCGTCAGCTACATCGTGCTTGGGGACGAGATCGATCTGTTCAAGAACCTGCAGACCCGCGCCGAACGAGAGCGGTTCATCGAATGGTTCTGGGCCCGGCGCGACAACGACCCGCGCGATGAAAAGAACCCCTACAAGATTGAGTTCTACGAGCGGGTCGCCCAAGCCAACAAGCGCTATCGCGATTTCCCGCGCGGCTGGCGTTCCGACCGCGGGCGCGTACACGTGCTGCTCGGCCGGCCGGACATGATCCGCCCTCGGTTCGGGCGCACCGCCGAGGCTGACATCTGGACGTACTACACATTTGGGCCGAAGGCCGAGGGGCGCCCCTTCGGATCGTCGTTCGGTGAGATCAGCGTCGCTTTCGTGCGCACCAGCATGCGCACCGGCTACCGGATCTACGGTGGCTTCGGAGGCCCGGGCATGCTGCCGCTGTACGTCCTGGACATGTTCCGCTACTCCAAGCAGGCGGCGGTGGTTAACCCATTCCTGGAGTTCCGCGCCAGCGGCTGAGGATAAAACGGCAGGGAACGCAGCCGGGGATGAGGTCGAGCACGGCCTGGCACTGTGGCCGGCTGGTGGAGCCGGCTTGACGGTGGGAGGCCAGCAGAACGTCCGCGCTCGACCTCATCCCCTGCTGCTGCCACTGCCGGCGTCTCCTTCGGCGTGGGTGGGAGGCGATGGGTCATCGCGCCCAGCCTTTTGCGGTTCGCGAACGAAACTCGATCGGGTGCTTCTTCGTCGCGGCCGGTTTTCGGGTCACAGACTGCGACCCAAGCCGCCGGCAGCGTGCAAGGCCACCGTGTTGGCCGGCTAGCGCTCCGAGATTACGGGCGGGCGTCGTCCTGGCCGCGCTGAGCACGGTAGTAGGCCCGCAGCACTGCGTTCATGCGAGTTTGATAACCGCGGCCGCGCTTCTGGAACCACCTCACGATGTCCTCATCGAGACCGATGTGAATGTACTTCTTACGCGGCGGCACGGGCGGCAGACCTTCGAACCAGGCCTCGGCGTTTTCCACCGGGTCTTCGTCGGGATCAGCGGCGATCGCCGCCTCTAGCTCGCCCTCGGTCATCGCATCGACGCGGTCCCAGTCCGTGCGGTCTTCGCCCTTGACGATGCGTTTCTCAATCTCCTCTGCCGTGGTGATCACGGTGTGCTCTTTCTTCGCCATCTCGGGCCCTCCTTGCTGAAATCAACCGGATGCGCTCACCGCGCCACGTCCAAATCACCGTGACGTAGCGGCCTTCAAGGTGGCCGGTTGTCATCCAACGGTCCTCGCCCACCCGCGGGGTGGCGCAGGTGATTACGGGCCTGCCGTCGAAGATTTGGCCCGCCCGTTCGAAATCAATGCCGTGGCGCTTGAGGTTTAGCAGGCGTTTCTCTTCATCCCACTCAAACACCATGCGAGAACCGTATGTAGATGATTATAGACATAAATATGTACATAATCAGGTTAT
>JACZXM010000091.1 GCA_022571615.1 Acidobacteriota bacterium
CCCAAGCTCGATCGGTAGCGGCGGTCGAAACCGGGCTATCAGCCCGAGCAGAGAGTTCGCCACCAGAAGGCCAGCGATCCCGCCCATGAGCGCCAGCGTCAGGCTTTCGGTGAGTAGCTGTCGCACCAGGCGGGCGCGGCTGGCGCCCAGCGCTAGCCGCACCGCGAACTCGCGCTGCCGGGCAGCTGCGCGAGCCAGGAGCATGTTGGCGAGGTTGGCGCAGGCCACCAGCAACACGAGCCCCACAACCACGAGCATGAGCGCGCCCGCAGGCACGATGGCAGCGTCCATGTCGGGGTTGAGGTGAACGTCGTTGGTGGATAGCACCGAGATCGCCTCGAGCTCATTGGTCTCCGGGTACTGTGTCGCCAGGCGGGCCACGATGCCCCCGAGCTCGGCCTGAACCTGTTGTACCTGAACATCGGACCAGCGCCGGCCGCGCATCCACAGCCAACGGCTGCCACGTCGAGTAAGTCGCGTGTCGCCGGTTGGCGAGGCAACGCTGCGCTGATTACCGACCGGCTCGAGCTCCTCGATCATCGTCAGCGGGACCCATAGCTGCGCCGTCACAGCGGGGAACATGCCGCCGAACTCGCGTGCGGCAACACCGACGATCGTGTAGGTGACGCCGTTGAGCTGGAGAGAGCGTCCGACGACATTGGGGTCCGCTGCGAACCGCGTCGACCAGAATGCGTCACTGAGGATGGCGACCGGGTGGGTGCCCTCGGCCTCGAACTCCGCCGGCGTGAAGGCGCGACCGATGCGTGGCGATACGCCCAAGACCTGGAAGTAGTTGTCCGAAACCACCTCGCCGACCACTACCTCTGAACGTCCCTCACGGGCGAAACCGGCGAAGAAATTCGAGTATGCGATCAAGCCCGACAGTGTCTGGGTCTGATGGCGCAGGTCGAGATAGTCCAAGTACGAGCTCGAATCATGAGAGGAGCTCGTGCGCACATGTCCATACACGTCGACTAGCTCGTGTGGTCGCTCCACCGGCAGGGGCCGCAGGAGCACCGCGTTCACAAGACTGAAGATGGCGCTGTTGGCGCCGATGCCGAGCGCTAGCGTCGCCACGGCGACGAAGGTGAATCCAGGGGCGCCCCGAAGAGAGCGCAGGGCGTAGCGCAGATCGCGAATCGATTCGTGCATGGTTTCGACGCAGTTGGGGGTGAAGAAAACGAGCCCTCTCTCCTACGGGGACTTGTCTCCCGAGGTTTCCTCGGGCGTCACATTCAGAGCCGCTATTGCCGCCGCGACGCCGGCACCCGGCGGCGCGGGCCGATCTTGCTCGACCAGTGCGGCCTCGAGTGCCCCCAACACCAGCAGGACATTGTTCTCGGTGCTCGAGGAACCCATGAGCCCGATGCGCCAGATCTGGCCGGCGAGCGGACCCAGGCCGCCGCCGATCTCGATGCCGTATCGCATGAGCAGGTGCCGTCGCACCCGCGCCTCGTCCACGCCCTCGGGAACCCGTATCGCGTTCAGCGACCAAAGACGGTGTCCGGGGTCAGCAACCTGCATTTGCAGGCCCATCGCCTCCACCCCGGCCACCAAGGCGAGGTGGTGACGGCGGTGGCGGAGGTACCGAGCTTCCAACCCCTCCTCGCAGACAATCCGCAACGCTTCTTGCAGGGCGAACGCCATTGAGATCGGGGCGGTGTGATGGTAGGCGCGATCCTGCCCCCAGTAGCCCTCGAGCAACCCTACATCGAGATACCAGCTGCGGACCGGGGTGCTGCGCTCCTTGATGCGCTCCAGAGCGCGTTCATTGAAACTGATCGGTGCCAGCCCGGGCGGGCAGGAGAGGCATTTCTGCGTGCCGCTGTAGCAAACGTCCACCTCCCACGCGTCCAGCTGTACGGGGTGGCCGCCCACCGAGGTGACCGCGTCGACGATCACCAGGGCGTCCTGCGCATGAGCGGCGGCAATGATCTGATCCAGCGGCTGCAGGACTCCGGTGGAGGTTTCCGCGTGCACCACCGCGACCACCCGGGTGTCACCACCGGCGATCGCGCTTGCCACCGCGTCGGGGTCCACGATACAGCCCCACTCGCCCTCGACGGTGATCACCTCGGCCCCGTTGCGGCGCGCCTGCTCGGCCAATCGCTGGCCGAAGACGCCACCAACGACAACCACCACGCGATCGCCGGGCTCCACCAGGTTGACGATGCTGGCCTCCATTCCGGCGCTCCCGGTGCCGGAGATGGCGAACGTCATCCGGTTGTCGGTGCACAGGACCTGCCGCAGCATCGCCTGGGTGTCGTCCATGATCCGGAGGAACTCGGGATCCAGGTGTCCGATCAGCGGACGGGACATGGCAGCGAGCACGCGCGGCTCCACGGTGCTGGGCCCCGGGCCCAGGAGAACGCGTGGCGGAATGGCGGAATCGGTCATAGGGCTGCTCGCGAACAAGGTGCTCGTCAGGACGAGAGATGCTCGTCGCGCGGACGGGCGACGTCGATGATGAAATCGAAGATACGAACGGCTCGGGGTGCGCGAAATCATAGCACCGGCCTCCGCCCCCTTGCGCCGCAGCTTGCTTTGGCCCAGCATCGGGCAGTCCGTCACCGTTATCACCCCTACAGGCACCAGCTCAGGGAGCTCAAATGGCGGTTGGTGATCCCGATCGGGTCAGCAAACTCGAGGACCTACGCCCTCCGAGCATGGTCCTGGGCAGCATGGCGACGTACTTCGGACCCGGCATCATTCTGATGATGACCGGGATCGGTACCAGCCACCTGATCACCGCCCCGACTGCCGGTGGTCGGTTCGAGTTCGCCCTGTTGTGGTGCATTCCCGTGGCCTACATCTTCAAGTACTACGGCTTCGAGATGGCCTTCCGTTTCACCAATGCGACGGGCAAGAGCATCATCGAGGCCTACGGCACGGCGTGGCGCAAATGGCCGCTGTGGTACGTGCTGATAACGACGCTGATCCAGTGCACCATCGGCCAGGCGGGCCGACTGATCGCGGCCTCGGCGGTCATGTACTCGGTGTTCACAATCGGCTTCGGGTTGGCTGTGCCGTTGGGCGTGTACGGCGTGTTGTTGGGCCTGGTCTCGGTGGGCATCATCCTGCGCGGTGACTACCGGGCGGTCGAGAACTTCGCCAAGGGAGCGGCGATCCTGATGGTGGTATCGACGGTGGCCGTGTACGTGGTGCGCCCCGCCCCCCTCGAGGCGCTGGGTCATTTCTGGATGGTGGAGACGCCGATCGGCTCTTGGCTTCTGATCGCGGCGTTCTTGGGGCTGTTGCCGACGGGATTGGACGTCTCGCTTCAGGCCTCTGAATGGGGTAAGGCCAAGAAGGTGGGAATGAGCCGGATCCGCCCCGAGCTCGAACGCCGGGGGCTGGCGGCGCCCTTCGATCCGTTCTCCTCGAGCAAGAGCGATCTTGCCGTCGACACCTCCAAGATCCCAGCGGCGGCGCAGGAGTATTGTCGGCGCTGGTTCAAGATCGGCCTGTGGGACTTTCGGCTGGGCCACGTGGTCTCGTTCGTGATGGCCTGCATCTTCCTGCTGCTGGCTGCGATGTGGCTATATCCGAGCCCGATCGAGGGCCGTGCGGTGATGGGCGAGATCGCCGGCATATTCACCCGGAGCGTGGGGCCGGGGATGATGGTGGTGTTCATGATCGGTGCCTTCGCGGCCACCTGGTCGACGGCGTTCAACTACTTCGATGGCTGGCCGCGCATCGTGGGCGCCTGCTGCCGCAACCTGTTCCCGGGCACCGCCCGGCTTCAGGGAACGGCGGGAGAAGAACTGACCACTGAGCACCGGCACACCTGGTACTCCGAGTACAACCTGTACCGCGCCACCATGATGTTCTCTCTGGTCGCAGCCGTGTCGATCATCATCGGCGTGCCGAGACCCGTGTTGCTGGTCCTGGTTGCCTCGGCGCTGGCGTTCTTCATCGCCCCGGTGATTTTCTTCCTGAACATCTACTACAGCCTGACGGTCATCCCGAAAGGGGATACCTGCTTCTATCCGTCGCCTTGGGAGATCGTCCTGAGCATCGTCTCGCTGGTGGTCTTCACGGGGCTCAGCGTCATTCTGATCGCGGCGCGGGTGTTCGGGTTGCAGCTGTTCGGCTAGCAGCCCGCAAGTCCCCGGCGCGGGCTGCTAGGGTTGCCACGGCAAGGTTGACTCAGGCCACCGCTTGGCTACGATACGCGCATGAGCGACGATCCCAGCATCACGTTGGAGACGACATGAAGATTGAAATCCTTTCCTGCACCACGTGAGGCCGCTCCGCGATCAAGGCGACGAGTCTCGTCGCCCTCATCAAGCAGCGCCTTGGCATCGACGCCGTCGTCAAGCCTGGCAAGACCGGGCAGTTCGACGTGATGGCGGACAACGACCCGATCGCCTCTCGCGGCGGGAACGTGGTCACCCGACTCCTCTTCGGCGCCGGCTTCCCCGATCCTGAGGATGTGGTCGCTGCGCTCGAGAAGCGCGTGGCTGGAAGCGCAGCGTCCGAGTAAAAGCTGGAGCCCGACCTCATCCCCTGCTGCCGCCGCTGCCGGTGTCTCCGGGGTTGTGGGCCTCGCGCAGGACGACGGCAGCGGCAATCTCCTCTCCCAGCTTCTCGTGCGGCATCGCGAAAGTGACGGCCTGTTGCACCGCCGGATGGTCCATCAGGACGCCGTCGATCTATACCCGAGCCCGGTTCAGGGACGTGCGGTGATGGGGAAGATTGCCGGTATCTTCACCCGGAGCGTGGGGCCGGGGATGATCCGAGTACAACCTGTACCGCGCCACCATGTTGTTCTCCCTGGTCGCAGCAGTGTCGATCATCATCGGCGTGCCGAGACCCGTGTTGCTGGTCCTGGTTGCCTCGGCGCTGGCGTTCTTTATCGCCCCGGTGATCTTTTTCCTGAACCTCTACTACAGCCTGACGGTCATCCCGAAAGGGCATACCGCTGCTATCCGCTGCCCTGGGAGATCGTCTTGAGCGTCGTCTCGCTGGTGGTGTTCACGGGGCTCAGCGCCATTCTGATCGCCGCGCGGGTGTTCGGGTTGCAGCTGTTCGGTTAGCTGTAGCATGGGCGATCGCCAAGCTAGCCCTCACGCGCCTGCTCACGCACCCAGGTTTCGAAGAGCGCGATCGTGTTCGGGCTAAGCGGTTCGCCGATCAAGGGCATGCGCGAACCGACAATGCCGATCCCGCGGATCTTGCGAATGAGGTAGCTGTCGTCCGGATTCCCAGGATCGACACGCAACAGGTCCGCGCGCTCGATGCTCGGCACGTGCACAATCTGGTCATAGGCGATGCCACGGCTCAGCTCGAGGTTCTGGACCGGAACCGGCCCAACGTGACAGCCCGACAAGGCACATCTCGAGGTGAACACCGGCTGCAGATCGTTGGCGAAGCTGACGGTCGCAGGCTTGCCGGCCTGCTCTATTCGCAGAGCGCCAACGAGATCAACGAACTGGCCGTCGGGTCCTACCACGCGGAGCGAGAGCTGGCTGCCCTGTTGCAACTGCGCCGACGGCACGACACGCACCCCGAGCTCGCGCGGGCTCCGCACCTCCATGAATGAGACTCGAGCCATGGTCCCGCGGGAGCGACGGGTGGCCGACCGATCTCCAACGAGAGCGAGATGTACCATCGTGCCGGCCGAGAAGTTCCGCCCGTGCACGGTCACGGGGGTGCTCGCCCCTGCGAGCAGGTTCACCGGACGGGCCTTGGCGGCCTTTATCGGTCTGCCGGAAGTTCCGACTGCTACCAGATCGACTCTCGTCTTGATGTTGTCGCGCTGCAAGGTGCCTCGTAGGCTCTGACCGGTGCGAGTGAGCTCGACGGTCAGCTGACCATCGGGCAGAAGCAGAACCCCGGAGAGCACATTCCCGGTCACCGTCGCACCGCGGGCAAGGCGCCCGAACGCTTCGTCGACGAAGCCAAACCCCGTGATCGGTGCGGCCGCTGAGGGCGCCGCTGTCGTCCGGTTCAACTCACGGAACCGACCGCCGGGCAACTCTTGCCGCTGCTGTATCGCTGAGCCCTGGACGATCAGTTGCAGCACGATGCGCGTCGGCGCACCGCCAGGCGATGCGGTTCCGGTCCAGGTCCCCTGGTGCGGAGCCGCGCCCGTGCTACGCCACAGCGAGACGCGGCCGTCCGGTATCGTGCTGTCGTTGGATGTGAAATCGCCGCGCAGCGTGTCGCCTGAGGAGGAATACCGCAAGACGAAGCTATGGACGGCGATGCGAGTTGTCGATGCCGACTCTTCGCTCCCGTCCCTAGCAGGAAGGTCCGCGAAGAGGTCGAACTCGATTCTCCTGCCACGGATTCTGAGGTTGCGTAGCGCGAGCACTTCGAAGGCGCTGGGCGCCCCGTCTAGATCATCCGGGAACAGGGCGAAACCGATACCTCGGTCTTGTTCTGCGTTGAGGTTCAGGTGGAGCGGAAACCTCCGCCGCCCGTCGGCAGTATCGAGTCGAATCGCGCCCACCCACGAGCCATCCTGCGGGAGCTCGAGGAAGGATTGGGAACTCGCGAGCCCGGAGACGAACGGCGATGTCTCGGTTCCGAGTGGCTCGGGCACGGCGCGCGACCCGGGGGCCAAGATCGCCAGCCCCGCCAACCCGAGGAGCGCCTGAAGCCAGCGCCGCGATCGATACCGGCGCTTCCCTTGACAAATTGCGACACGGTACGACAGGATGAAATCCACTCTCATTGGAGCAGTCTGGCTCGGCACCTCATGACTGCGTCATACAGCCAAGTCTGGCACGAACGTGAGGAGTTTCTAGCATGCAGATCATGAGGCTAGCAGGTATCGGGGCACTCGGCCTGGCGATGGTCTTTATCGGGTCATCGCCATCTCCAGGGGCGGCGGCCAAGCAGAGAGACTTCGTCGCCGTGCTGAACGGCGGTCAGGAGAATCCGCCGGTCGACACCAACGCATTCGGAGTTGCGTACTTGACGCTGAACGGGAAGAGGCTCTGCTACTCGGTCAGCTATACGGGGCTGAGCGGCGCTGAGATCGCCGCCCATATACACGGTGAGGCCGCAGCCGGCACCAACACGGGTGTTCTGTTCCCCTTCCCCGAGACAACCAGCCCGAAGAACGGCTGCGCCGACGTGGACAAGGCGACGAAGAAGGCCATCCGCAAGGGTTCTGCCTACGTCAATATCCATACGGGCGACAACCCCGGCGGGGAGATCAGGGGGCAGATCATTCCTGCCAGTTGATCGGATAGGCGCAGGCCACCCGAGCGCGCTGGACGATCAGCGCCAGCACAGTATCGATTGTGGGTGTCGGTAGCTCCACCAGCCGGCCCATCTCCTGCACCGCCCCCAGTAGCGCGTCGATCTCCATCGGGCGGCCGAGCTCGAGGTCCTGGAGCATCGAGGTGCGGTGCTTGCCGACGGCCGCGCCGCCGTCCAGACGACGCTCCACATCGAGAGCGAAGCGGGCCCCGAGGCGCTCGCCGATAGCCTGGGCTTCGAGCATCATCGCGCGTGCTACGGCCCGGGTTCCTGGATCGGTGGTCACCACGTCGAGGGTTTCGAGGGTCAGCGCGCTGATTGGGTTGAACGCGAGGTTGCCCCAGAGCTTGATCCAGATCTCGTTGCGGATCTTGCGCAGCGGCGCTCGCAGCCCAGCGCCGATGAGCGCCTTGCTCAGGCTCCGGACGCGCTCGGTCTTTTCCCCGCTCGGCTCCCCGAGCGTGAAGCGATCTCCTTCCAGGTGCCGGATCACGCCGGGCTCCTGGACGACGGCGGCAGGGTAGACCACACAGCCGATGACGCGCTCCGGGCCGATCCCATCCCAGAGCACGCCGCCGGGATCGACGCTCTCGAGGCGGTGATCCTGCCATGGACCTTCGAGGCCGTAGAAGTACCACCACGGCACCCCGTTGGAGGCCGTGACCACGGTGGTGTCGGGGCCCAGCAGAGCCTGGAGCGGCTCCATGATCGCCGGCACCGAGTGCGCCTTGAGGGTGACGATGACGGTGTCCTGTACCCCCGCTTCAGCCGGGTCGTCGGTGCAGCGGGGGTGAGCGATCCGTTCTTCCTTGCCGATCAGCAGCCGCACGCCGCTCCGTTGCATAGCCTGCAGGTGCGGGCCCCTGGCGATCAGCGTGACGTCGTGGCCGGCGAGCGAGAGCTGCACACCGAGATAGCCCCCGATCGCCCCGGCCCCGTAAATGCAGATGCGCATGCTGCGTGCTCCTCAGTCGAAGCTGCCGAGCCCGAGCTCGCCGATGGCGAAGAGCCTGGCCGGCTGTTTTTGAGGCGTAGCAGCCAAATGCAAACCAGTTAACATCTTTATCCCCAACGAGCTTACGCAACCCTCTGGAAATGCGGTAATAGCCCAGGGTTATTTGCAAGTTACGCACGACCAGATTATCTTGGGTTAGAATATTTTCAATCTCTTCTCGGGTGAGTTTAGATCGCATAGGGCAGTAGATAATGGTGGATTTGGCAGAGTTCGTTCAATGCCGAAGTTATTTTACCGCATTTCTGCAAGAGCAATTTTCTTGGAGGAACTGGAAACTGACCTGAACCGTATTTTATCTCAAATTAACTAGCTGTTCTCTCGGAACTGCCTCTGCAGTAATTTAAGGTATAAAAAGAGAACTCCTCTTACAATGAAGAAAACAATATCCGATACATTACAACGTGTGAAGTAGAATGTAAAATCGTTTCTGAAATTCTGATGACTCATTAATATCTGTAGGTGCGAAAATATACATGACCTACTGATTAAGAGTCAGTTGCAAAACCGTCCACCCTGTCTATTGGGTCCATAGTGTCTACAGAGTTACAAATGTGGGGTAAAAAGAGTCCATTGTG
>JACZXM010000092.1:0-5112 GCA_022571615.1 Acidobacteriota bacterium
CGTCGTTCACTATCTGAGAGCCAAGGGCATCGACGAGAATCGCCTGTCGGCGCGCGGCCGGGGCGAGACCGAACCCGTGGCTGATAACGACACCCCCGCGGGACGACAGCAGAACCGCCGCGTCGTGATCCGGGTCGCCGACCCGCAATAGGTCGCCTTCGATCAGGGGGGGCACGGGTTCCACCGCGCTGTGGCCCGTGGTCGAGTACGAGTTCGCCCGCATCGGAGTCATCGATGCGGGTGCCGACGACCCGAGCCCGCGGCTCGGGACCACGTCACGGGTGCCCTGCGTCCGCTGACCTGCACCGGTGGGCGTATGATTCGGTCGGTCCCCAAACGTCCAGCCCATCCGTCATCGCGACCAATGGAACACCCATGAACCGCCTACCTACTGCCGCGATCATCCTGTCGCTTGCGCTTCCCGCCACCGCCCAGCAGGAAGCTCGTTATGACTACTTCCGCTTCAACCGCGAGATGATTCAGTACGGCGTGCAGGCGGTTCTGATGTGCAACGGGCTGTTCACGTCGAATCGGACGCTGGAGCAGGTTTTCGATCAGGAACTCGCCTACCTGCGACGCCCGGTGGGCACGGCGCGCGGTGGCGACTATCAGGTCGACTGGGACCGCAAGGCCGTCGCCATCGGCTCCCCTGGCGGCACGCCGGTCATGCGCGCCGCATTTCGTGCAGGGCTCGGCTGCGTGATCATGGCCCCAGACCAGAGCTTCGAGGACATCGACAGCCTGCCGATTCTCGAGACGCCGCCTCTGACGGGCGATCCGGCCATGATCCCGTGGCCCGATGGGGACCTGGTGCAGCAAGCGCCCCTTGCGGCCGGAGTCGACGCGGAGGCGCTGCAGGCAGCATCGGATTGGGCCTTCGACCGGGACACGTCGGAGCAGGACACCCTCAGCCTGATCGTCGTGCACGACGGCCGTATCGTGCACGAGCGCTACGCCCCCGGGGTCGACATGACGACCCGGACCCGTACCTGGTCGACCGCCAAGAGCATCGCGGTGACACTCATCGGCATGCTGGTGGACCAGGGCCGCCTGGCCCTCGACGAGCCGCTGGGGTTGGAATGGTTGCCCGAGTCGCGCTCTCCAGAGACCGATCCGCGCAACGCGATCACACTGCGCAACCTGCTCAACATGTCGAGCGGCCTGTACACAGTCGACAGCCGCGGAATGGAGTACGCCACCGGCTCGGGGCTCGCCTACTGGGCTGGCGCGAGCTCGGTTGAGGGGGCGCGCAACCGCGGGCTGATACGTCAGCCCGGGACGTTCTGGGACTACGAGAACTACGACACGCTACTGGCGGTCTACGCCATGAAGCTGGCAATCGCTGATTCCGAGGAATACCTGGAGTTTCCAAGGGTCGCGCTGTTGGACCGGATCGGGATGCGCAACACCCTGCTGAGCGTCGATCGCTTCGGTGACTTCATTCTCAGCAGCCAGGTCTACACCAACGCCCGCGACCTCGCCCGCTTCGGCATGCTTTACCTACAGAACGGGGTCTGGGGCGGTGAGCGGCTGCTGTCGGAGGGTTGGATCGACTTTGTGCGTTGCCCGGCAGCGTCAACGGCCGAGATCGGCAACTTCTACGGTGGCCAGTGGTGGCTGGTGCCCGACAACCGCACCGACATCCCCAAGGACGCGTACTCGACCGCTGGCAACCGCGGCCAGTTCGTCGTCGTGGTGCCATCACGCGACCTGGTCATCGTGCGCCGGGGCCTCGACTACGGCCGCCAGGGCTTCAGCCAGTGGGACCTGACGAGAGAGGTCTTGAAGGCTTTCGGGCCGGGAACCTCCGAGCAGCCGACGCAATAGCAGCGCCCGATCGACCAGCCCGGTAGTGCTCTGAGGTAACCTGACGGGCATGAGCCGACGCACCGGCAGCGCCGATCTACCTCTGCACAAAGGTCGTGTGCCCGCCTGGCTGAGTCGGCGCATGGAGCGGCTGGGCCGCGTGCTGGTCGAGGCGATTGTCCTGGAGTTCGGCCGCGACGAGCTCCTGCGGCGCCTCGCGCATCCGTTCTGGTTCCAGTCGCTCGGTTGCGTGATGGGAATGGACTGGCACTCCTCCGGTATCACCACCAGCGTGCTGGGCGCGCTCAAGCGCGGCCTGGAGCCGGTGTCGGATGATCTGGGCCTATGGGTCTGCGGCGGCCGCGGCCGCCACTCGCGCAAGACACCGCAGGAACTGAGCCGCGTCGGCGAAATCACTGGCCTCGACGGCGACGCTCTGGCTCGCGCCAGCCGGCTGGTGGCCAAGGTCGACAGTGCCGCGCTCCAGGACGGCTTCGCGCTGTACCTGCACGGGTTCATCGTCACCGCCGACGGCAACTGGACGGTCGTTCAACAAGGAATGAACACCGGCCGGCGCGAAGCCCGTCGGTACCATTGGCTATCGGAGAACATCGAGTCGTTCGTCGACGAGCCTCACGCCGCCATCGAAGGTCGTCCCCATGGGCCGATCGCCAACCTCGCCGATGAGCGAGCCGGTCCCTCGCGGCAGCGGCAACTGGAGCTCATCGAGGGCGGTCCCGACCCCGTTATCGAGACCTTCCGCAAGGCATCGCCACCACCAGCCAGCGCCGGGGCCCTGGCGCTGGCCTCGGAGCCTCGACAGCAACGCCTGCCGCACCTGAGCCTTCCGGCGCATCACGACGTGCGTGCCTCCGATGTGCGCATTCGTCGGCTTTGGAGCGCCCTCGCGGCTGCGGCCGATCGGGGTCCGAAGGACTTCGCCGATCTGTTGCTCACTCCCGGAGTCGGGGCGCGCACGATCGAAGCGCTCGCGCTTGTGAGCGAGGTATTGTACGGCACGCCGTATCGATTCTCGGACCCGGCGCGGTTCTCGCTCGCGCACGGCGGCAAGGACGGGCATCCGTTCCCGGTCCCCCTAGAAGTCTACGATCGGACCCTGCGGGTGATGCGCAACGCAGTGCAGGCGGCAAAGCTTGGCAACCGCGACCGTCTGGGTGCCTTGCGGAGGCTCGACGAGCAGGCCCGGAGGCTCGAAGCGGCTGCCTCCGGTGCGAGCCTGCAAGATCACATCGCGGCAGAGCGAGCCGGACGCAAGCTTGGTGGCAGGTCTGTCCTCGAGAACTCCCGCAATGAGCTGTCCTTACGCCGCTCCCCGTGACAGCAGCAGCCGCACTTCGCCGGTGAGGCCGGTAGCCGCATGCACCACGGAGCGAGGGGGCAAAGTGGCCTCCACCGCGGACCCTCGCGTTGCCGCGAGCACGGTGGCGAACGGGTGCGCATCGGTCCACAGCCTGGTGGCCCAGGAGCCCTCGTTCGAGATCGACTGACCGCACCGCAAGATCGGATCCTGGTGCAGAAGACGGGTCGCCTCCAGCAGGTTGACGAGTTCCGGATCCGTCGACTGGGCACTCGGATCGGAGACGGTCTTGAAGCCGAAGACTGTCGTTCCGTCCACGTAGCTGGCGCTGATCGAGATCGGCATTCCCCGGGCCAGGATCTCCACGAAGAACAGCTCGTTGCAGGCCCCCATCGCTTCTGTCACCGAGGCGAAGAGCGCTGCATCACCGAAGCCCTCGGTGCCTGCCGCTCGTCGCTCGCCGCGGGCATGCTCGAGCACCATGAATCGCCGAATCAGGTCGTAGTCGCGCAGGCTCCGGTGCAGCTTGACCTCGACCTCCCCCGCCGATTGCAGCTGCCGCAACGCTGTGTGGCAGGCGTCCCGGTGCACGCGTGGTAGGTCTTGGAGGAAAGCGTCGAACGACGTGCGGCGGTCAAGCGCGGCACTCTCGAACCGATCCTGCAAGCGCCATCGCCATGCTTGCCCACCGAGCGCGCGGGCAAGATGCTTCCAGGCAAGCGACCGCAGTGGCATGCTCGGCCAACACACGATCGACCACGGATGATCCGACCGGCCGAACCATTGGCACAGGCTCGATGTTGCCTGCGCCGCAAAATCCCGGTGCAGCATTGGCGAGGCGGTGGAAATGATCCCGGAGTCGAGCTCGCCGAGCATCACCCCCGACGCCACCTCGGCGGTGGCTCCGAACGGGGCGCTGGCGACCATTTCCTGCTGCCCCGCCGCGTGTCGATACACGAACGCGACGCGGCAATCGACATCGCCGTGCAGCTGACGGTAGACCGGGCTCAGAAACGCCGGCGCTGCATAGACATTGTCCTCGAGACGACAAGCGTGAAGGTCCCACCAGGCGGCCAGGTGTGTCTCGACCTCGGCCTGGCCGGTGGCGATCTCGACGTGATAGCGGGCCTTCATGTGGGCTGGCCTCTTGGGTCTGCCCGCTGCACCAGGGCGCGGGTCCAATACCCTGAAGATAGGCGACGCCAAGCGCGCCAGGCCACCGGCATCGTTCGTGTCGGAGAGCCGGGGGGACAGACGCGGCCTGGGCGCTGCTGTGGGTAGCAGCGTGCGGAGGAGGCGCGTCGCGCGCCGCACCCACGATCGGCCACGCGACGCCCCGTCGGCCTGGCCGCCGCCGAGCCAGGGCCTACCGCCAGCAGTACGCGGCTGCCGGGTCTCAGTAGGATCGGTAATCCTCCGTCTCGCGCTCCATGTTCAGCGCCACGGAGTTGCCACCCTGTGACCAGGCGCCGCTTTCGCCGCGGTTCAGCCGATCGTGTGTCTCTTGATCGCTCGACCGATGAACCGCAGCTTCTGGCGCAGCGGGAAGCGGGCGAGGTTGGTCTTGACCACGCCACGGGTGAATG
Organism: Acidobacteriota bacterium; assembly: GCA_022571615.1. Taxonomy (GTDB): domain Bacteria; phylum Acidobacteriota; class UBA890; order UBA890; family WLXD01; genus JACZXM01. The sequence continues at coordinate 4,711 of JACZXM010000092.1, forward strand.
CGGTCTTGCGCGAGTAGTCGATGTTGACATCGACGATCACCGGCCGGCCTTGAGCCGCGACCCCTAACGCTTCCTCGATCTTGGCCTCGACCTCGGCGTCGTTGGCCATGCGCACGAAACCGGCGCCGGTCGCCGCCGCGAGCCCGTCGAACCGGACCGTGCCCAGAACGGTGCAGGTCTTCCGGTTCAGGGGGATCTGCTGAAACTGCGAGATCTGCGCCAACTCCCCGTCGCTGAACACGAACAACACCACCCCGAGATTGAGCGAGACGGCCGTGACGATCTCCATTCCGGTCATCAGGAACCCGCCGTCGCCGGCAATTCCGACCACCTGGCTTCGGGGGTTGGCCAGCTTCACACCGATCGCTGCCGGAACGCAATAGCCCATGCAGTTGAAGTCGG
>JACZXM010000092.1:5122-8765 GCA_022571615.1 Acidobacteriota bacterium
ATCGTCGACGACCATGAATGCGTCGCGGTCCAGGCGGCCGCGGAGGCGATCGAAGAAGATGCCTGGGCTGACGCGATCGGCGCTTGGCTGACCGGTCCAGACGCCATGGAACTTTCGCTTTTCGGCTGCGATCAGCCGGCGCAGCTCCTGTGCCGGGGCGGGCGCCGGGATTGATTCTTCCAGCGCCTTGGCGAGTGCCTCGAGCGCCATGCCGGCATCCGCCTCCAGCGCCACGGTTGCCGGGTAGTTCTTGTCGAATACCTCGGGGTTGATGTCGATGTGAACCAGCTGTTGCGGAATCGGCATGCCGTAGCTGCCGGTCGCCAGCTCCGCAAACCGCGCGCCGACCGCTAGCAGCCCGTCGCATCCTTCGAACGCCTTGCGCGCCGCGGGCACCGACGAGGCCCCGAATCCCATCCCCACATGCAGCGGATGGTCGGCTGGAAACACGCTCAGCCCCTGGAGCGTCGTGGCCACCGGCGCGCCCAATAACTCGGCGACCCGCATTGCCGCCGCGGTAGCCTCGCGGGCTCCCCAGCCCAGGTACAGGCCCGGCTTGGATGCTTGTGCCAAGAGCTCCGCCGCCGCCGCGATCTTGCTCTCGTCGAGCTCGGGGAGGCGCCAGCTCGGCCGGTACTCGGGAAGCTCCTGCACCTCGCCCACGAACATCAGCACATCGCCGGCAAGCTCCACGAATACCGGGCCCGGCTCCCCCGACGTGGCGAGCTCGTAGGCGCGGTAGATCGCCGGAACCACGTCGGAGTGCTCCCGCACCAGAACCGCCGCCTTGGTGATGCTCTCCAGCATGCGCTGCTGATCGATCGCGTGCAGCTGATAGTGGCGGCCGGTATCGCGCCGCACCCCGCCCGAGATCACCAGCATAGGAACACCGTCCAGAAAGGCCTCGCCGATGCCGCTGAGCGCGTGGGTCATGCCGGCCGCGGGCACGATCGCCAGGCAGCCAACGGTGTCGCTGGTGCGGCTGATCGCATCGGCCATGAAGGCGCCACCGCCCTCGTGGGTCACCAGCACCGGAGTGATGCTGCTCGACCTGTCGAGCTCGTCGTAGAGCTCGGTGTTGTGAACGCCCGGAATGCCGAAGGTCCAGCGAATGCCGAGCTGCTCGAGCGCGTGCACCGCCAACCATGCGCCTGTCTTGTTCATCATCCTGTTTGCACCTCGCGGCAAGATGCGCAAAGCGCCGGAAGGCGCCGTTGCTGCGGGTACTCGACTTCAGAAGTACGGTGATGTTTGCACCGCTCAACCGCCGGCGATGGCCGAACCTGCGAGCCTACCCCCGAAGATGCAGCCTCCGAGGAAGGTGCCCTCGAGGGATCGTATGCCATGAATCCCCCCGCCGCCGAAGCCGGCGGCCTCACCGACAGCAAACAGACCCGGCACCGGTGCCCCGGCAGCATCGAGCACGCGGCAGCTCAGATCGGTCTGGATCCCACCCAGGCTCTTGCGGGTGATCGGAAGCTCACGGATCGCGATCAGCGGCATGCCCCTGGGATCATCGATCGGAGCGAACTTGCAGGTGCGTACGCGATCGCCACGATAGCGGCGGGCACGAGCGATCATCTGCACCTGCAGATCGTCGCTTTCCGCACCGCGAGCGACGCTGGCATCGTACGTGCGGACCTCGCGGGCCAGCAGGTTGGCGTCGACGTGGTCGGTGCCAACGGGGTCGGAGTCGACGAGCTCGTTCATTTTCTCCACCAGCTGCGGCAGCGAAGTGGCAGTGACGAAATCGGGGCAGTGCTCGACCAGCTCGCGCACCAGCGCCTCGTTGCCACGCACGATGGTGGCCAGAAAGGCCAGCAGGCGCCTCTCGCGCATCGCGTGGTTGAGCTCGGCTCCCGAGACCGCGAGCTCACGTTTGGCAATCCGCCAGTTCAGGATCTGCCAGGAATACGCATGTCGCTGCCGGCAAACCGTCTCCACCAGGTACCGGGTGTCGTAGCCGGTGACCAGCGGCGGTGGGCCCAGCCGCTTGCCCCGGTAGTTCACCCACAGCGCCGACTTGGGTGGAACCAGCGACAGGCCATGGGCTTGGTGGCGCGGTTTCCAGTGCCTCACCCCGGCGGCGTAGAGCCACATGCGGTCCAGGTGCGTGACGCTGGCCCCGTGCCGGCGAGCTTCACGGTGCAGGTGTCCGTCTGCCGTTGGGTCCGAACCGTTGAGCAAGACCGGCGGCGGCTCTCCCCAGTCCTTGAACCAGTGCCGCCGCACCGCTTCGAGATTGCCCATGATGCCGCCCGAGGCGATGACCAGGCAGTCGCCTCGAGCCACGAACTCGCGCCCCTCGTTGACCCCGCTGCCGACCACCGTGCCCGACTCGATCTCTCCCGCGCAGCCGGTCACTCTCCCCGCGTGCCGCAGCAGCTCGGTCACTCGGTGCCCCGGCAGCACCAGCAGCCGGTCGCGATTGCGATGGCACTCCAGGTGCTCGAGCAGGCCAAGAACCAGCCCCTGACCGGTGCCCCACACCATGTGGAATCGCGGCACCGAGTTGCCGGGCGGCTCCAGCCCCCGCTCCACCCAGTGCACGACCGGAAAGAAACGAATGCCGCGCTGCCGCAGCCAGTCGTACACCCTCTCGCGGCATCCGGTCACGTACGCCTCCGCCCAGCGCCTTGGCCAAATCTCCGACTCGCCGAGCTCGCCGTAGCCGATCCAGTCGCGCAGAGCCAGCTCGACGCTATCGCGGATCCCGGTACGCCTCTGCTCGGGAGAACCGACAATGAAGATGCCGCCAAAGGACTCGCGAGCTAGCCCGCCGAGCCGCTCTGCAGGCCCTCGCTCGAGCAGCACGACACGGCGCCCATGATCGAGTAGCTCGATGGCGGTCACCAGGCCGGCAAGCCCCCCACCGGCGACAATCACGTCGGCTCGATAGGTGGCCGTCATCGGTTCACTGGGCGGAGATTCGATACAGAAACCGCTGCCCGCGCAGGTAGAGCTCCGATCCGACGACGGCCGGAGAAGCGTCGAACCCGTCGTCCAGGTGGTTGCGGGCCACGACCTTGAACTCGGGGCCCTGCGCCAGCACCAGCGCGTTGCCGTCGCGATCGAGGATGTAGACGTGGCCGCCGGCGGCAACGGGGGAAGCATAAATGGTGCCGAGCCCTTGGAGCCGTTGGGGACCATAGTGCGGCTCACCGCTGCCTGGGTCGATGTTGGAGAGAATCGGATTGTTGCTCTTGATCACGTACAGGTTGTTGCCGACCAGCAGAGGCGACGGCACGTAGGGCGTGTCGCGGTCTCGCCTCCACTGGATGGCATCGTCGGTACCGATGTCGCCCTCGGCCGCTGCCAGCCGGACCGCCAGCAGGGCGCTGCCCCGAAACCCGGAAGTCAGGTAGACGATGCCCTGCGCAAAGACCGGAGAGGGGATCACGTTGGAGGTCAGGCCAGGCCCTTGCCAGAGCAGCTCTCCGGTGGCGAGATCGTAGCTGCGCACGTGGTTCTGGCCCGCTGTGACCACCTGTGCACGGCCGTTGGAGCGCACGATCAGCGGCGTCGACCAGGTCGTGGGCTCGTCGCGCGGTCGCCGCCATCGTTCCTCTCCGGTGGCCTTGTCGAGCGCCACGATGAACGAGTCGCCCTCGTGGTCCCAGGCCACCACCAAGGTGTCGTCGAG
>JACZXM010000093.1 GCA_022571615.1 Acidobacteriota bacterium
TTGCATCTGGGCCCTTGTCGACGCAACGCGACCCACGCCACTTCTACCACGGGCTGCTAGCTGTCAGATCGAATACTCCGGGTTCGAGGCGCGGGTTCAGCTCAACCTCTCGCACCGCAACCTGTAGCGTGACACCCGATGCATGCGCCAACTCGAAGCGCGCGGGAAAGGACGGGGGCGTTGTCCTCCAGGCTCGGTAGCTCACCCTCGAGACCCTTGCCCCCTGATCGTCGAAGGTCTCGTACCAACGGATCATCCTGCCGCTAGGGTCGAACGCAATCCGGCGTCGTGTGCGCCATCCCGCTGGCGTTCGATGGAGCCAGATCAACCGCGTTTCGCCCGGGTGTCGTTCGGAAGTGAGCAGGTCCTCCGAACCGAGAGGGGGCTCGGGGACGACCTGCGGCAGCAGGGCATCGATCAGGGCGTACAGCGGCAGGTAGCGTCGTGGAGTACTCGCGCTCAGGTCCAGAAAACGCGCTGACGGCACCCGTTCCAGTGTCTTGCTCCCATCGCTTCGCACCGAGACCACACTGCCGTCGCTGGCAAGCTCGAAGCCACCTTGACCCGAACGGGCCCGCAGTCGCAGAGCGCCGCTGCGCGCTCCGATGAGCTCGAGATCGTAGCTCCAGGACCGCTCCTGCGCCACGAGCTCGACTCTGAGCTGTCCCTCGAGCCGAACGGCGGTGGCACGGATCAAGTTGGCGGCCATCACCAACTCGGACAGCTCAGAAGGTGGTGCCAGCTGCACCGACCGCTGAGGCCCAGGCGACATGGATGGCGCCGCTTTAGATCCGCCACAGGTAACCAACAATAACGTCGCCACGAGTGCACCTAGCAGCCCGTGGCAGAACCTGTAGGAGGCTCGCCGTCCGGTCACGCTCTCACTGGCGGCGGGCAACGATGAATTCGGGCAGCTCTTCGAGCGCCTCACGAATCTCGTTGGCCGGCAGGATCGAAAGCGCGGTTCGGGCTTGTTCCGCGTAGCGCTCCGCCTCCTGCCGCGTTGCTGCGAAGCTCCCGTTCGATCGCAGCGTGCTTACCACGTCGGGGAGGTGCGCCGCTGTCCGCGCCGGGTTTCCCAGGCACGAGAGCACCAGCTCTCGCTCGCTCGCGCTGGCGTGAGCCAGAAGATGGATCAACGGGTACGTCAGCTTGCCCTCACGCAGGTCGGTACCCGGTTCCTTCCCGAGGCGCTCGGAGTCGGCGTCGTCATCCAGCAGATCATCGATGAGCTGGAACGCCAGCCCGACATCGTGCCCGAAGCCCGCCAGCGCCGCCTCCTGCTCTCGAGACACACCCGCCAGCACCGCAGCCGCCTGGGCGCAGCCCGCGAACAGCGACGCCGTCTTGCGGTCGATGATGTTCATATAGCCGGCCAGGTCGAGCTGGGCGTTGCCGTTGTGCATCACGTCGAGTATCTCGCCCTCTACCAGGCGGCTGGTTGCCTGGGTGAGTACCTCGACGATGCGCAGCTTGCCCAACGCCACGCTCAATGCCAACGCCCGGGCGTACAGAAAATCCCCCAGCAGCACCGTCTTCTGGTTCCCCCAGACGCGGTGCGAGCAACTCCTACCTCTGCGCGCCTCGGCGCCGTCGACGATATCATCGTGGACCAGCGAGGCGCTGTGAATGAACTCCACGACGACCCCGAGATCGACATCGCGATCCCCCTGGTAGCCGCACAGCCGAGCACACAGCACCACCAGTGCCGGCCGCAGCCGCTTGCCGCCGTTGCCGTGCACGTAGGAGGACATCTCGCGTACCAGCGGGATATCGCAATCCAACAGGCTGGCAATGCGCTCCTCGACCATCTGCAACCGCTCTCTCGCGAGGTGGTATGCAGCGGTCTCGGTATGAACTAGGTGGCCTTGAGATTGCATCAATCCTGGATCCGAGTGAGCGAGGGGCATCAGCCCCCAAGGTATTCGACCTCGGCGTCAGACGGAATGGTGAACTGGAACAGCTCGTCTGCCAAGCCGACATCCGTCTCTACGTCGAAGAACTGGTAATCGTTGGCCTCGCCGAGTAGCCCGAACCATACCAATCGGACGACGGTCGCGGTGTCAGGTTCAACCTCCAGGACAAGATGCGTGAAGCGAGTGTCCAGGGAACGCGGTTGCAGCCGGATCTGGATGTTTCCCGGCCCCAGCAGCGTCTCCCAGCGTGTCCCCGAGATATCGAAATCCTGCAGCAGATCGCCCTGCCCGCTGAGGTACAACGTCGGCACGTGCGCCGGGTCCATCGAATCGGGAGAAAACACCTGGACCTGATGGTCCTCAGCAAGATACCAGTACATCCTTTCCCCATCGGCGACGAACACGTTTGGAGGATCGTCGTACTCGATGCGGAGCCGCCCCGGGGTGCGCACCAACCACCAACCTTCGCGCACGATCGGCACCGCACCGACGCGCTGGATCTGGCGCTGGCGAAACCGAGCTCGTAGATCCTTCATGGTGCGATGGCGTTCCTGAACCCGCTGCAGTAGCCTCTCCAGGGGAAGCTCCTGGGGCACTGTTGAGGATCCTGCCAATTGTGCGCCGACAAGCCCGGCCGAGAGCACAGCGAGTGCAGCCGCCACACCCATCACACCTCCACCACGGCCTGCTCGCTTGCGCATTCCGTCTGCGTCACCTCTCGGAATCGAACACCGTGCCGGTCTCCGTGATCGGCCATCCCGGGCGTTTCCGATGCCACCGTGCTGCTATCATAGCGTGAACCTCGCGGCTGGCTCAGACTCCTGGTCGCCGGCTCCTCGAGACCCACGGTACCCCTGCCCTCCGGGGTCATACGCTCTACCGAGAGACGATGACACCTCGCATTCTCGTACTGTCGATTCTGGATCCGCGCGGTGAACACGGCCTCGCGGCCGCGGTGCGGACCGCCCATGTTCTCGGCGTCGAGGCGATACCGGTGCCCACTGGCATTCTGCTGGACTCCGGTGGCAAGCGGCCGCGGCTGCAGAAGCTGCGAGCCGGATTGGTGGGGGACGCTGTTGAGGCGGCCATCGAAAAGCCACTCGATGGCATGCTGATCGGGCTGCTGCCGAGCTACTGGCAGGCGCGTGCGGTGGCGCGCGTGCTCTCCAAGCGTCTGCCCGAGACCATGGTCTACGCGCCGCTGAGCGTGACCCCTGGCACGCGTCCCTGGCTCGGCGCTCGCAACTGGACCAAGCAGGCGGCCACCATCCTGCCCGAGGCAACCACCGTCGTTCTCCCCTCTGGGGCCGGCGCAGAGTTGCTGCTCGGGACCGCCGATGCCGACCCGTCAGCGACCGCGGCCGCAGTGCTCGATGCCGGCGCCCACTCGGCATGGCTGCTCGGCGAGAGCATCTCCGGCCGCGGGGTCGATTTCGTCGCCCATGGCAGCCAGTCGGGAGTGCTCGACTATCCGACCGGCCCCGAACAGCCCCTCAAGGTGCTCCCCGCGGCCCTGGCTGCCCTGCTCGCCAAGGGCCTGCCGCTAGTGGAGGCAATCGAGCGGGCGCACCGCTTCGCCCGCGGAGTCGGCAGCCCGGAGTACGCCGCGGCGGTCGGCAGATAGCCTTGGAGTGAAGGCAGGGCGGTAACGCGAGTCCGGCTTGCTACTGCAGATCTTCACTCTCGGCGCGCTCGGTGAAGCTCCGGACTGACTTCAGGTCGATGCGCGGGAACAGCGCCGCGATCTTCGTGATCCGAGCTGCTGGCGGAATCGCCAGCACGCGCGCCGTACCTTGGTAGCGAAAGGCCGCGAGATCGGCGTCGTCACCGAGGGCGTTCCAGAGCGCCTGCATCTTGGCGGGCATGATGGGGAACAGCAGCGCGCAGACGGTTCGGAGCACCGTACCGGCGGTGCTCATCACCGCGTCGTACTCGGTCCCGGCGGCCGGGTTCTCGTCGCGCTCCTTGCACAGCCTCCAGGGTTCGGTTTCCTGGATCAGCTTGTTGGTCAACCCGAGCACGCGCCACACCTCTTGCAAGGCGGTCGAGAAGCTGAACTCTTCGAAGCGCCGATCGAAGGTCGAGACCACTTCCTCCAGGACCGCCAGCAGCTCGCTTGTCGCCGGCGTCGTCTGCGGCTCGGAGGCGAAATGGTCGCCGTCACGGGCAACCAGATTGAGCACCCGCGACGCCAGGTTGCCGAGATCGTTGGCAAGATCGGAATTGATCCGCTCCGCCAGTGCCAGAGCGCCGAAATCACCGTCCTGACCGAAGGGCATCTGGCGGAGCACGAAGTAGCGCAGGCTGTCCACTCCGAACTCGTCGATCAGCCGGTTCGGATCCACCACGTTGCCCATGCTCTTGGACATCTTGTGCCCCTCGAACTGCCACCAGCCGTGGGCGAAGATACTGCGCGGCAGTGGCAGCTCCAGCGCCATGAGCAGGGTCGTCCAGTAGACCGAGTGCGTGGTCAGGATGTCCTTGCCGATGAGGTGGTAGTCCGCCGGCCAGAAGGGCTCGTAGCACTTCCCTGCCACGCGGTGCGGGTTCAGGTAGCGCAACGCCGTGCAATAGTTCAGGAGTGCGTCCACCCATACGTAGCAAACGTGCTCACGGTCGAACGGCAGCTCCACCCCCCAGGCCAGGCGCGACTTGGGCCGGCTGATCGACAGATCCTCGAGCGGCCCACGCAAGAAACCCAGGATCTCGTTCCGACGCGTCTGCGGGCAAACGCGCAGCCGCCCCGACTCGATTGCCTCGACCAGAGGCTCCTGGAATGAGCTCATGCGGAAGAAGTAGTTCGACTCGCGGACCTGCTCTACTTTGCCCGACTCCCGAAGACGTTCGATCTCGGATGGGTCGGTAACGAACATCTCATCGCTGACGCTGTACCAGCCCTCGTAGTCCTGCTGGTAGATGAACCCGCCGTCCCACAGCTGCTGCAGCGCTCCCTGCACCTGGGCCTTGTGCTCGGGGTCGGTCGTTCGGATGAAGGCGTCGTTGGTAATACCGAGGCGCCCCCACAGCGCTTTGAAGTTCTCGTGCAGCTCGTCGCAGTGCTGTTGCTCGCTGACACCGCGCCGGCCCGCCGCCTGCGCGACCTTCTGCCCATGTTCGTCTGTGCCGGTGAGAAAGAAGACCTCAAAACCACGCATGCGCTTGAAGCGGGCCATCGCGTCGGCAGCGATGGTCGTGTACGCGTGGCCTAGGTGGGGCACGTCGTTGACGTAGTAGATCGGCGTGGTGATGTAGAAATACTGCGGATCGCCCATGGTGGACTCTCGACTCTACGGGGCGGACCTAGCAGGCCGTGGTGAAAGTGTGATGGGTCTGGTTACGCCTGCTTGATCTTGCTGCTTGTCGGGATAGCCGCACAGGTCGACGATCCCACAACGCCAGCACTCGGGCCGTCGGGCGTGACAGATGTCCCGGCCGTGTCGGATCACGTTCATGTGGAACGGGTAGCAGATCTCGCCACCGACGGCTTCCTGGAGCTCGAGATTGGCCCGCGTGAGGTTCTTCGTGCGATGCACCCCGATACGCTGCAGGACGCGAAAAACGTGTGTGTCGACCGGGAACGCGGGCCGCCCGAGCGAGAACAGCAGAATGCAGTTGACGCTCTTGGCACCGAGGCCCTTGATCGAAGATAGCTCGCGGCGGGCTGCGGCCAGATCGACCTGGTGCAGGTGCTCGAGCGTGTAGGCGCCGTGCTGGCGGCGCACCGCCACCAGGGTCTCCTGGATCCGGCGCGCCTTGACGCGATGCAGCCCTCCGACCTTCAGCGCCTCCTCGACCTCATGCACCGGAGCCCTGGCCACCGCGTCCCAGTCGGGAAACCGCGTCCTGAGTCGCTCCCACGCCCGGTCACGGTTGGTATCGTTGGTGTTCTGCGACAGGATCGTGAGCACCAGCTCCTCGAGCGCCGGAAGCGAGCGTTGCGGGCGTGGCTCACCGTACAGGGAGACCAGCCGCTGGTGCAACACTTCCACCGCCTCGCGCTGTGTTCGCAGCGCAACCGACCGCCGGCTGCGCCGCCGCCTCGCCGTCATTCAGTACTCCAATCCACAGCTACGGCCAGGAGTCAGGCCGAGAGCTTGGCAGCCAGGTATTCCGCCAGCCGGGCGGTTCCGACCCGTTCCTGCTCCATGCTGTCGCGATCGCGCACCGTGACCGTATCGTCTTCCAGGGTCTGGAAGTCGATCGTCACACAGAACGGCGTGCCCACCTCGTCCTCACGCCGGTATCGCTTGCCGATGCTTCCCGACACGTCATATAGCGTGTGGAATCGACCGCGGAGATCGTCGGCGATCCTACGCGCGGGTTCGGTCAACTTCTTCACCAGCGGGAACACGGCCAGCTGACGGGGCGCGATATGCGGCGCGAACCGGAGCACCGTTCGTTCTTCGTCCCCCACCTTTTCCACCGCGAACGCATCCGACAGCACGGTCAGGACCGTTCGATCCAGGCCGGCCGAGGTCTCGATCACCGACGGGACATACTTCTCCTGCCGGGTTGGATCGAAATAGGACTGATCCTTGCCCGATGCCTCCATGTGCTGCGTGAGGTCGTAGTTGCCACGATTCGCAACCCCCTCGAGCTCCTGCCAGCCGAAGGGGAACTCGTACTCCAGATCGGTCGTGTACTTGGCGTAGTGCGCCAGCTCTTCCGCATCGTGCTCGCGCCGCCGGAGCTTCTCAGATCGGATCCCTAGGCTCTCGTACCAGGCATGGCGCTCATCGAGCCAGTACTCGAACCACTTCCGCTCCTCGTCGGGATGAACGAAGAACTCCATCTCCATCTGCTCGAACTCGCGCGAGCGAAAGGTAAAATTGCGCGGCGTGACCTCGTTGCGGAAGGCCTTTCCCACCTGCGCGATCCCGAACGGCACCTTCATCCGGCTGGAGAGCTGAACGTTGCGGTAGTTCACGAAGATCGCCTGCGCGGTCTCCGGCCTCAGATAGGCGACGGACTTGGTATCCGCTGCTGCGCCCACTCGGGTCTCGAACATGAGCCGAAACTCGCGCGGCGCTGTGAGCTCACCGCCGCAGTGCGGGCAGGCCGTGGGGGTCTCACCACCCGGGGGCTCTCGCCCCTCGAAGCCGGGGAAGATCTTGCCGAGAGTCCCGTCGCCGGTGGCGTCGCGGAGCAGGTGATCGAGCCGCATGCGTCGCTTGCACTCCTTGCAGTCGACCATCATGTCGAAGAACGACTCCAGGTGCCCCGAAGCCTCCCAGACCTTCGGGTGCATGATGATCGCGGCGTCAAAGCCGACGACATCGTCGCGCTGCCGAACGGTCTGGTTCCACCAGGAATCGAGCACGCGGCGCCGGAGCTCCACTCCCATCGGGCCGTAGTCCCAGAACCCGTTCAAGCCCCCGTAGATCTCACTGCTCGGAAAGATGAAACCACGCCGCTTGCATAGTGATACCAGGGCATCAAGGCTGCTGGTGGGGTCGTCGCTGCTCACCGTGGGTCTGTCTCTTGTCGTGAACGAAATCCGGAGAGGGATGCCGAGGCACTCAGTTCTCTATCAGCTCCCCCGCGTGTCGTTGGACTCGCTCCAGGGCCCGAGCCACGTCGATCGCGTCCTCCTCAGCGCCCAGTAGCACGTTCTGGCGCACCCAGACAGTCTCGCTTGCGCAAGCCCGCTCGGCAACCGGGCAGTCCCCGACCCGATGCGGCACCGCGCTATCTCGGAACAATGCCTGGGCATAGGCCGGGCTGTCGTAGCCCGCCGTGGCGGGTATCCCCTCGGCGGTTAAAGCCGCCACGAGCGCCGCCTTCGAGACGCCACCAAATGCCGTGCGGTCGAGCCGCAGCACCACCAGGTGCCAGGAGCTGGTCTCGACCTCGGGCGCCATGGCCTGGGATCGCACGCCGGGCAACCTCTCGAGCGCCGCCCGCAGCGCGCGCGCGTTTCGATCCCGGCGCTGGAGCTCCTCCGGATAGCGCTCGAGCGCGGCGCACAGCAGTGCACCATGGAATTCCGACATGCGCAGGTTGCTCCCCAGGCGTACGTGGCGATAGCGCTCGCCCGAGGCGCCCCGCCCGTTGTTGGCCAGCGACCGGTAACTGGCGGCAAGCTCATCATCGTCGGTGACGATGGCCCCGCCTTCGCCGCAGGTCAGGTTCTTGCTGGCGTGAAACGAGAAGGCCCCGGCCCGGCCGATGGCGCCGACGCCGCGGCCATCGATCCGCGCTCCCCACGCCTGGGCCGCATCTTCGATAATCGCCAGTGAGTGCCGCTGGGCAATCCGCACGATCGCGGACATTGCCGCCGGCATGCCGCCGATATGAACCGGCACGATCGCCACCGTACGCGGTCCGACAAGCGCCTCGACAGCGACCGGGTCGAGCCCGAGGCCTTCTGCCTCGACGTCTGCGAAAACAGGTACGCCACCGGCGTGGAGCACCGCCGTGGCAGTGGCCACGAAGGTATAGGCCGGCACGATGACCTCGGCGCCCGGCTCCATCCCCAGCTCCTGGAGCGGGACCCTGAGCGCCGCTTCGCCGTTGACCACGCAGATCGCATGCCGGGCCCCCTGATAGGCCGCGAATTTCTTCTCGAAGCGGCGCACGAAGGGTCCGTAGCGGCTGTCCCAGTTGCCCGACGCGAGCACCTGCTCGAGCAGCTCCCGCTCGCGCCCGCCCGCCTGCGGCCAGTCAGGATAGGGCCGCTGTCGAATCGGCTCGCCGCCGTTGATCGCCAGTGCCGGCATTTTCGTATTCCTCGCGAGTGGCGACACGCTAGTCGCCGTCTAGGAGGCCGTGGTGGAAGTGTGATGGGTCTGGTTACACCGCCAAGGGTGCAGATGCAAGGCGCCGCGACGTCGGCGATGCC
>JACZXM010000094.1 GCA_022571615.1 Acidobacteriota bacterium
CCCGTCTGCGACCGCACCGGTCCCGAGGGTGCGCAGCGGCGTGTAGTCGTCCAGCACGTAGAAGCCGCGGCCGAAGGTCGCGCCGACGAGGTCGTTGTCGCGCCGCTGCAGCTTGATGTCGCGGAAGGGGATGGTCGGGGCGCCCGGGAGCCTGAACCAGTTCGTGCCCCCGTTGGTGCTGACGTAGAGACCGAACTCGGTGCCCAGGAACAACAGGTCGGGGTTGTCGTGATCCTGTTGCAGCGCCCAGACGATGGTGCCCTCTGGCAGATCGCCGGCGATGGAGCGCCAGTTGGCGCCGCGGTCGGTGCTCACGAACACGTAAGGGGTGTTGTCGCCGAGTTTGTGGGCGTCGGCGAGGGCGAAGAGGGTGGCGTCGTCGTGCTGCGAAAACTCCACGTCGTTGATGAAGGAGCGCTCGGGCACGCCGGGCAGCGACTCGGCCTGCCTCCAGGTGGCGCCGCCGTCATCGGACACGTGGATGAGCCCATCGTCGGAGCCCGTTGCCAGCACTCCTTCGGCCACCGGTGACTCAGAGATCGCTGTCAGTGTGCTGTACATGGACATGGCACCGGTATCGTAGAGCGAGTCCACGCTCCAGACCCGGCCCATCATCTCCAACTCGTAGCGGTTCGTGTTGCGAGTGAGGTTGTCGCTGATGGCAGTCCAGGAGTCGCCGCGGTTCTCGCTGCGCCACACGCGCTGGGAGCCGAAGTACAGGCGGCTCGGGTCGTGTGGGCTCACCAGGATGGGGGAGTCCCAGTTCCAGCGTTCCGGGGCATCGCCCGGGGCGGGCAGCGGTTTGATGTCCACGGCCTCCGCGCTGCGCCGATCCACCCGCTGCAGGTTTCCCACCTGGGTCTCCAGGTACAGGATGTTCGGGTCGCCGGGGTCGATGGCCACGCCGTAACCGTCGGCGCCCATCGGCACGTACCAGTCGCGGTTGCGCACGCCCTCGATGTTGAGAGTGCGCGAGGGGCCGTGCAACGTGCCGAGGTCCTGGGCACCGCCGAGGATGTTGTAGAAGGGCACCGCGTTGTCGAGCGCCAGCTTGTAGAACTGCGACACCGGCAGGTTGGGGAAGTGGCGCCAGTTGGTGCCCTCGTCGAAGCTCTCGTACAGGCCGGCGTCGGTGCCCGCGAGCAGGTGGTCGCCGTCGTCCGGGTCGATCCACAGCGCGTGGTTGTCGGAGTGTTTCTCCCGGCCGGTGCCGAGCACGTTGAAGGTGGCGCCGCCGTCGCGCGTGACCCGGAGGAAGACATCCATCTGGTACACGAGGTCAGGATCCTGCGCCGAGGCCTCGATCTCCTGATAGTAGTGCGGCCCGGTGCCGCCAGAGACGTAGGAGTCGCGTTGCTCCCAGCTCTCGCCCTTGTCGAGCGAGCGGTAGAAACCGCGCTCGTCCTCATCTGCCTCGATGGTGGCGTAAACGATCTCCGGGTCGGCGAGCGTCACCGCGAGGCCGATCTTGCCCACGTCGCCGCTCGGCAAGCCGGTGCGGATGCGGCGCCAGGTGTCGCCGCCGTCGGTGGATTTGTAGATCCCGGACTCGGGGCCACCGGCGAGCAACGACCACACATGGCGGCGTCGCTGATAGGCGGCGGCGTACATGACGTCGGGGTTGGAGGGGTCGAGCTCCAGGTCGGTGACGCCGGTGTTCTCGTCGATCTGCAGCACCGCCTCCCAGGTGTTGCCGCCGTCGGTGCTGCGGTACAGGCCGCGATCGCCCCCGGGCGCCCACAACGGGCCCTCGGCCGCCACGAAAACGATGTTGCTGTCGTGCGGGTGGACGATGATCTTACCGATGTGCTCGGAGGCCTCCAGCCCCACTCGCTCCCAGGTGCGGCCGGCATCGCGGCTGCGGTACACGCCGTCCCCCCAACCCACGTGACGGCCGCTGACGTTCTCGCCGGTGCCCACGAACACCACGTCGGGATTGTTCGGGTCGAGCGCCACCGTGCCGATCGAGTAAGAGGCCTGCTCGTCGAACACCGGGGCCCAGGTGATGCCGGCGTTGGTGGTCTTCCACAGGCCGCCGGAACCCACGGCCACAAACCAGGTGCTGCTATCGCGCGAGCTCACCTCGATGTGGGCAATGCGGCCGCCCATCAGAGCGGGGCCGATGCCGCGGAGCTTCAGTCCGGCGATCGCCTCGGCGATCACGTCATCAGCGGCCTCTTGCTCCTGCGCCCGAACACCGGTGCCGAGGCCGAGGGTGAGAGCTATCAAAAGGACGAGGAACGCTCTGGCTGATCGGCTGTACATTGCTGAGTACTCCGGCGTTGAGGGACAGGAGGATCAATCCGGCGGGCATTCTTGTTCAGCCAGAGAAGGGTGCAGGTGTGGTGTGGCTTCTACCTCTTCGACCACTCGATCCGCTCGTAGCCGAAGGAAACTTCCTGGAGACTACGCCCGCCGTTCTTGTCATCCGATTCCCGCTGCGCAACCCCCAGGATCCGGACCTCGTGCAGGGCGAATCCCATGTAGCTGCCGTCCGGCCGATAAACGTCAACGAGCACGGTATCGATCTTGTCGGCCCCATGTAGGATCTTGGCCAGCTTCGGGGTTGATTCGTCCACGGCGATGACCGCGACCAGCGGTTGATGCTCCCGCCTGCCGGTCGACTGGCCGCTAGCGGCCTCTTGCGCAGCGGTGAGATCCCACTCGAACGTGATCACCTTAATCCAGCCCCTGTGGTCCTTGTTCTGCGCTCCCCCGTCCACGCCCTCGATCTTGAGGAACATGTCAGCAGCGAGGGTCGCCGGCGCGGCAAGCGCTGCCACCGACAGCAAGAGCACAGCCACCCCCGTCACGACAGCGAGTTTTCTCATCTCGGCATCTTCCTTTCCCGGCTCTTCATAGCACCTAGTCGCAGCCGACGCTCGCAGCGCCGCTGGCCGCGAAGTGTCCCACATGTATTGCCTCCTTGCTGCTGCGGGCGAGGGCGGAAGGGCTTGCGGCACTGTTGCCCGCGGCTGGCCGGCCCCGAAGACCAACTCTGGCGTTCCGCCGTCGGAGTTGATAGCGTCAGGGCCTCCCCGACAGTCGGCTTCGGGCAGGTAGATCCAATCTCAGGAGGTAGTCGTGAGCAAGCAACGGTTGTTGGTAGGTATGGCTCTAGCGGCATTCTTGTTGGTGGCGGGCAATCTCGCTGCCTTGCAGGAAACGACGCTGACCGGTGAGCTGGTCGACAAGGCCTGCTTCGTGGATCAAGGGCTGCACGGACCCGACCATGAGGCCTGCGCCAAGCGCTGTGCCAAGAGAGGGCAACCGATGGGGCTGCTCACCGACGATGGCCTGGTGATGCTTGCCGTCAGCGATGGCAGCAGCGAGCACGAGTCGCTCAAGGCGCTTGCCGGCCAGATGGCCACGGTGACCGGTACTCTGGCGGAAGAGGACGGCGTAGAGACACTTACCGTCACGGGTGTCGAGGCCGCTTCGAACTGAGATTGCCGGCCTTACCGCCAACCGGCGAGCTGGCCGCCACCCACAAGTAGCCGGAGGCTCTAGTCCATGTCTCGTCGAATCTCGTTCTGCATGCTGGCTCTGTTCTTGCTACTGGCGAGCGTTGCAAGCCCGGCGAGCCCGGCGCTCGCCGCGGCACCGCAGTGGACGCCCGACAAGCCGGGCAGCGACAACATCACGGTGGTCTCGCATCTGCCGCTGGGGCCAGCGCTGAGCGTGGCCGATATCGAGATCGAGCAGGAGCTCTCGCGTCCCTTCGTTTACGTGGCGCGCGAGGTGTTCGGGCAATACGGGGAAAAGGGAATGGACGTGATCGACCTGTCCGATCCCGCCAACCCGAAGGTGATCCAGAAGTGGCGCATCGAGGACCAGGACCTGCACGCAGGGGCAGGCGGCAAGGACATCAAGTACTTCAAGTGGGAGGACCGCTACTACGTCGTGCTGTCGCTGCAGTTCGCTCAGGGAGGGCCGGACTCCGATCTCGGCGCGGTGATTTTCGATGTCACGGATCTGCCGGAGCGGTTCCAGGAGGTGGCGCGGATCCACGAGCCTGAGCTTCCGGGCGGTTTCCACAACATCTTCGTGTACCAACACAGCAACGGCCGGCCGCTGCTGTTCACCACCGTGCGTGGGGAAGGTGCCCACGTCTATGACCTGGGGCACGTGATCTCGGGCCACATGGACGATGCGCTGGTGGCGAGTGTTCCGGTAGGCAACGGCCCTCCGGGCGACCGCGGCTACCGCGGCTACCACGACCTGTACGTCGGTTGGCACGAGGGCAGCGAGACCGACCGGTTCTACGGCGGCGGTACCGACGGCTACTACGTATACGACGTCACCAACCTGGAGAGCCCGCAGCTGCTGGTATCGCTAACAGGCATCTCGGGCGTACGGTACGGCCACACGTTCACCCCGACGCCGGACGGTCGCTACGTGATCGCCGAGACCGAGTACCAGTATGCGCCGCTGCGGATCTTCGACCTACAGCCCGGGCTCGACGGTGAGGTGGAGAACATCCGCACGCCGATCGGGGCGTGGACCGCCGACTGGCGCCACCTCGTGCACAACCACGAGGTGCGCTGGCCGTACGTGTTCGTCTCCGGCTACCTCGACGGGCTGCAGGTATTCAGCATGATGGACCCCGCCAACCCGGTAACGGTCGCCTACTACGACACCTACGTGGGGGCGCCCAATCCCGGTGTTGGCACCGGTACGATGTTCAACGGTGCGTGGGGGGTCGATGTGCGTAACGCGGATGGACTCATCGTGATCAGCGACATGACCACCGGGTTTTGGGCCTTTCGCATGGAGGGGTTCAGCGGCTGGAATGGCGCCGATTGGGGGATGCCGAATGTCTCGAGCGCCCAGAGCATCGAGTCGCGCTAGCCTGTACAGTCGCGAGCGACCATGAGCCTCCCCGAACTCACGATCGGCATCGAAGAGGAGTACCAGATCATCGATCCGGAGACCCGCGAGCTGTGCTCCTCGGCGCCGGAGTTCATGGAAGAAGGCCGGCAGGTTCTGCAAGACCAGATCAAGCCGGAGTTCATGCAATCGCAGGTCGAGGTCGGTAGCCAGGTGTGCCGCAACATGAAGGAGGCGCGCCAGGAGATCGTCCGTCTGCGGCGGTCGATCTGTCAGCTCGCTGTCAAGAAGGGCCTTGCCGTGGCGGCAGCCAGCACGCACCCGTTTTCGGAATGGTCCGAGCAACAGATCACGGTTGCCGACCGCTACGCCAAACACGCCGAAAACCTGCGCCACGTGGCGCGGCGGCTGCTGATCTTCGGCATGCACGTGCACATCGGCATCGACGACAAGGAGCTGATGATCGATGTGATGACTCAGGCGCGGTATTTCCTGCCGCACTTGCTGGTGCTCTCAACCAGCTCTCCCTTCTGGCAGGGGCGCGAGACCGGTCTGAAGTCCTACCGATCCGTGGTCTTCGAGAACATGCCCCGCACGGGCATTCCGCCGGAGTTCGGTTCGTGGCCCGAATACGAGCGCTTCGTCGACACGCTGGTCCAAACCGGCAGTATTGAGGATCCGACGCAGATCTGGTGGGACATTCGCCCCCACCCGGTGTTCCCGACGCTCGAGTTCCGTCAGAGCGACATTTGCACCAAGGTCGATGAGGCGATGTGCGTTGCCGCGCTCACGTTGGCCATCGTGGCGCGGCTGATTCGCCTGCGACAGTCCAACCGCTCATGGCGTCGGTACCGCCATCACCTGATCGATGAGAACAAGTGGCGCGCGGTGCGCTGGGGACTGGACGGCGAGCTGATCGATTTCGGCAAGCGGCAGGCGGTTCCGGTGCGCTTCCTGATCGGCGAGCTGCTCGAGTTCATCGACGACGTCGTCGATGAGCTGGGCGTGCGCCAGGAGATCGCTTATGTGCAGACGATTCTCGACAACGGAACGAGCGCAGACCGCCAGCTCGCTACCTATCGTGAGACCGGCGACATGAACGCGGTCGTCGATCAGCTGATCGAGGAGACCAAAGAAGGGGTGTGCGACTGACCGTCGCTACGGGCGTTGCCGTGCTAGTTCGGTCCCCATGGTCGCCGGCCAGGATTCATGCTCGGGCGCCGCGATGCCGGTTCCAGATCCCCATGGCCCATTGTGCTGCCTCTCGCCGCATGAACTCCTGCCGGTACTCCACGAACGGTGCCGGGGGGAAGCCCGGTTCGGCTGCCTTTGACCGCATCCCCCACGGTGATCCCTGGGGCTGCAGCAGCGGCCCCAAAAGGCTGACCGCGGTGAGATCGGCGGCGGTGAAAGTGTCACCGTGCAGGTAGCCGCAACCGGACTCCTGGAGCCAGGATTCGATCTTTGTGCAGATGTCGAGGATCTGCTTGCCGCGGCGCTCGGTTCTTTCCGGCGTCAGCCCGAAGACCCGCGGCAGCAGGCGCCGGAGCACCGGGAACATGAGCGCCAGCACGACGCGCTGAGCGCCCGAGAGCCCGGGGGACCAGCGGGCTTTTAGGACGCGCGGAAAATCCTGCAGATAGGCGTAGCCGAAACCACGCACAGCCGGGCCGGCGATGTCGTCGAAATAGCGCTCGATCTTCAGGACACGATCTCTTCCCTGCTCATCAGCCGGGTACAGCCGGGGCTCGGGGAACTCCTGATCCAGGTACTGCAGGATGGCCGACGATTCTCCGAGGCGGGCGCCGGTATCGGTATCCACCAGCGCCGGCAGAGTCGTGTTGCCGGCGATCCGCCGTGCCACGAACCGAAGCGCACCCGGTACTACCGCCCGTCGCTCGTGCGGCACCGCCTTGATGTCGAGCGCCCAGCGAGCCTTCTCGTTGTAATGCGAGATTGCAAGATGATAGAGGATAATCATGCTGGCTCCCGTGAGCGGACAGATGTGACCGCCGCATGGTAGCCCGAAAAATACTCAATCGGCTCCAGGTCATCGCAACAAGAACGGCATGTTTCCGGATAGGGGCACCGGAGTGTGCCCGCGGCGAGGTGAGCGGCAAAGTGCGGGATGTTCTCGGAGGGAGCGAGCGGAGGTTCCGGGCGCTGGTCGCGGAAGCCCTCGATTCGTTGCCTGAGGAATGGGCGCGCCTACTTGACAACGTGGCGGTCGTCGTCGAGGACGAACCCTCCGAGGCCGATCTCTTGGCGCTGGGAATGGAGCCGGACGAGGGCGGCGAGTTGCTGGGGATGTACCACGGCACACCGTTGCACGAGAGAGGTGTGGATTACAGTGGTCTACCGGACCGGATCCTGATCTACCGCGGCCCCATCCTGAGCATCTGCAGCTCGCGCCAGGATGTCGTGCGCGAGATTCGCGAGACGGTGCTACACGAGCTGGGTCACCACTTCGGGCTGAGCGAGGAAGACCTGCCGTTCTGAGCCGGTCCTCACTCGCTGCGCAACGCCATCATCGGATCGATGCGTGCGGCGCGGCGCGCCGGCATCCAGTTGGCCGCCAGGGCGACCGCCGTGAGCACGCCGAAGGCGAGAGCAAAGCTGGCCGGATCGACGGGGCTGACGAACAGCACGCTCGAAAGAACGCTCCCGAGAGCCGCGGCAGTTGCGGCGCCCAGAAGCCCCCCGGCAATCACCAGCAGCATACCCTGGCGAACCACCAGCCGGGTGACATTCCCCGCCCGGGCGCCGAGCGCCATGCGAATGCCGATTTCGCGCGTACGCCGGCTCACCGAGTAGCCGATCACGCCATACAGACCGACGCCGGCCAGCAACAGGGCAAGCAGCCCAAAGGCGCCGATCAGCCAGGCGGCGGCGCGTATCGGAAACAAACGCACGTCGGCCAGTTGGCGCATGGTACCAGTATCCAGGAATACGAGGTCTGCATCGAGCGCCCGCAGCTCGCCCTCCATCCGCGGCAGGCTGAGCGCGGCCCCGCCGGCGGTGCGCACGACGAAATTGCCGAACGTCGTTGCCTGCGGCAAGGGCAGGTGCAGATATGGGGTTGGTGCTTCACCCGGGGTCATGACGCGGTAGTCTCGAACCACGCCCACGATCCGCCACGGCCGTCCCCCCCAGCTGGTGCGGAACTCCTGGTCCATGGCGCTCTGTTCGGGCCAATAACGCGACGCCATCGCCTCGGTGACGACCGCGACACGGAGCGACGCGTCGATGTCTTCCGGTCGCAGAGCGCGGCCCTCGATTAGCCTGAGCTCGAGCGATTCGAAGTACTCCGAGTCGACATATGCACCTTCGGTCAGATACGGGCGGTCGGTGGAGGAGCTCTGGTGGCCGTCGATGAATACCCCAAATCCGTTGTTGTTGAGCGACAGCGGCACCCGGCTCATGAGGCTCACCGCCTGCACTCCCGGCAGAGCTTCGAGGCGTTCCCGGGCTTCATTGAAGAACACCGCGCTGCGCTGCTGGTCGTAGCCGTTCATCTCCATCGCCAGCGCCAGGTAGGCGAGACGATCGGGGTCGTATCCGAGGTCCACCTGCTGTGCGACAACTAAGCTGCGGGTCATCAACGCGCCGCCGATCAGCAGCACGATCGACACTGCGACCTGTGCCACCACCAGAAGGTCGCGCAGCCGCAGTCCGCGGCGCGCGCCGGCGTCGCCGTCGGCGCTCTTGAGAGCCGGCACCAGGTCCGGCCGCGACGCCCGCAGCGCCGGCATCAGGCCAAATGCCACTCCGGTGGCGCCCGCGGCAATAGTGGCCAGGAGCCACGCCCCGAAGAAGTTCAGCTCGAATCTAATGATCCCGGCCAGCGGGGTCCATCGACGGGCAATCCAACCGGGCAGCGCCGGATCAGACGGCATCAGACCCC
>JACZXM010000095.1 GCA_022571615.1 Acidobacteriota bacterium
ATGACCTCATCGAGGATCGAGATATTGGCGCGTCCGGTGCGCACGCTCCGCAAGTCGCGACCTACCGCCTCTACGGCCAAATGCATGCGCCGCTGCGCGTCGAGAAGCGTTTCGTTGATCATGCTGGTCGCTCAACCGAGTTTGCGGTAACGGTCACCAGTAGGCCGTGATCGGAGTGTGCTGGGTCCTGCTAGCGTCGTTGGTCATCCTCGCAGGTGATCAGCGAGCCGATGGGCTCGCCGCGAACCGCTCGCACGATATTACCGGATTGCCGGATGTTGAAGATCAGGATCGGCAGCCGGTTCTCCATACAATGAGTGACCGCCGCCGAATCCATCACCCTCAGGCGGCGATCGAGCACCACATCGAAGGTGGTGCTCGGAATCAGCTCGGCGCTGCTGTCGGTCTCCGGATCGGCGGTAAAGAGCCCATCGACCTTCGTGCCCTTCATCAGCACATCAGCGCCGATCTCCAACCCGCGCAGCGCGGCGGCGGTGTCGGTAGAGAAGTACGGGCTGCCGGTCCCGGCGGCAAAGATCACCACGCGTCCGCGCTCCAGGTGCCGCATCGCGCGACGCCGGATGAACGGCTCGGCGACCTTGTCCATGCGGATGGCCGACAGTACGCGTGTCTCCAGGCCGCGTTTCTCGAGCGCATCCTGTAGCGCCAGGCTGTTCATCACCGTCGCCAACATGCCGATGTAATCGGCGCTGACGCGGTCGATGCCGAGCTTGTCGGCGCTCATGCCGCGGAAGATGTTACCCCCGCCGATGACGATGCCGATGGTGGTGCCGGTGGCGTGGGCATCGTGAATCTCATCGGCTACCGAGCGCACGACCACGTGGTCGATGCCGTAGCCCTGACTGCCCATCAGAGCCTCGCCCGAGAGCTTCAGTAGAACTCGGGAGTATCCTTTGCTGCCAGGCTCGGGCATCGCGACCCCGTCGCCCTATTCTTTGTTGGCGGGGCTCGCCACCGCCAGGGTGGCTTCCGGCTCCCCGATTGCCAGGCGCGCGAACCTGCGGACGACGATGTTCTCGCCGATCTTGGCGATTGCGTCGGTGATCATGTCGCCAACCTTGTGATCCGGATCCTTGACGAAGCCCTGCTCGAGCAAGCACACATCCGAGTAGTAGCGCTTCACCTTGCCCTCGACGATCTTCTCCACGATCTGCTCGGGCTTTCCCTCGGCGATGGCCTGCTGCCGGTATAGCTGTTTTTCGGATTCCAACATGGCGGCGTCGACATCATCGCGGCTGACGCACGTGGGGTTTGCCGCCGCCACATGCATCGCCAGATCGCGCCCCAGCTGCACGAAGTCCTCGTTGCGGGCAACGAAGTCCGTCTCGCAGTTCAGCTCCAGGATCACCGCGATCTTGCCGCCCATGTGAACGTACGACTCGATGCGCCCTTCGCTTGCAACACGGCCCGCGCGCTTGGCTGCTTTCGCCTTACCCATCGTGCGCAGGACCTTGATCGCTTCGTCGATGTCGCCGCCGGCTTCCTTGAGCGCAGCCTTGCAGTCCATGATGCCGACGCTGGTGCGCTGGCGCAGCTCCTTGACCGCGGCTGCTGTGATTTCCATGGTTCCGCTATCTCGCCTTCGGGTGTACGGATCTTTCGCACGGCTCCCGGGGAACCGGCGGGACGTTGCTCGCGCGTCGCCTACGAAGGCGCCGCATGGTGTGTGTCAGCTCGCTTCGGACGAGGACGGTTCAGCCCCGGTCTCCGCCTTCGGCTCCACCTCGGTCTCAGCCGCCTTCGGCTCGGCCTTGGCTTTCTTGCCAGCCTCGGCCGCCTGCTCGGCCTCCTCGGCCGCCTGCTTCGCCTGCTTGGCCTCCTCGACCTCCCGCGCTGCATCCTCGGCCCGCTTCTCGTAGGTGCCGCGGCCGGCAAGGATGGCATCCGCCGCCAAGCGGCAGAACAGTCGGATCGATCGAATCGCATCGTCGTTGCCGGGAACCACGTAGTCGATACCGTCGGGATCGCAATTGGTGTCGACCACCGCGACCACTGGAATGCCGAGCTTGATGGCCTCCGCGACCGCAATCGCCTCTCGATAAATGTCGATGACGAAAACGACGTCAGGCAACCCGCCCATGTCCTTGATGCCGATCAGGTTGCGTTCCAGCTTGAACAGCGAGCGACGCAACCGCAGGACTTCCTTCTTGGGAAGCAACTCGAAGCGCCCATCCTCGGACATCGCCTCCAGATCGCGGTAGCGATCGATGCTGCGACTGACCGTGGCATAGTTGGTCAGCAGGCCACCGAGCCCCCGGTGGTTGACGTAGAACTGGCCGCAACGATTCGCCTCTTCGGAGATGATCTCCTGGGCCTGGCGCTTGGTGCCCACGAACAGCACCTTGCCACTCTGCGCTGCCTCTTCTTCCAGGAACTGAAGCGCCCCTTGCCATGCACGCTGCGTCTTCTGCAGGTCGATGATGTAGATGCCGTTGCGCTTGGCGAAGATGAAGGGCTTCATCTTCGGGTTCCAACGACGGGTCTGGTGCCCGAAGTGGACGCCGGCCTCCAGCAACTCGCGGAGCGTTACGCTGACCACCCGTGTCCTCCTAGCGCTTGCTGAACTGGAACCTGGCGCGCGCCCCACGTTGCCCGTATTTCTTGCGTTCCTTGCGGCGGGCATCGCGCGTCAAAAATCCGTGCTCTTTGAGAGTGGGCCGCAACTCCGGATCCGAATCCAACAGAGCACGGGCGATTCCGTGGCGTACTGCGCCGGCCTGGCCCGCAGGACCGCCACCCTTGACGGTGATCTTCAAGTCGTACTTGCCAACGCCCTCGATGAGCGTCAGCGCTTGCAGCGCCAGTGTCTGATGCGTCGCGAGCGGGAAATAGTCGTCCAGCGTGCGCTTGTTGACCGTGACCTCGCCGCTTCCCGGGCGCAAGAACACGCGAGCCACCGACGACTTCCTCTTGCCGGTTCCGTAATACTGTGCTTCCGCCATCGACTTGCTCCGGGACTACTCGGTGTAGGGCTGTGGCTGCTGGGCCTCGTGAGGATGCTCAGCACCGGCATAGACGCGCAGCTTACGGTACATCTGGCGACCTAGCTTATTTTTCGGAAGCATCCCTTTGATCGCCAGCTCGATCACCCTTTCCGGGTGGGTCTCCATCATCCGCCGCGCGCTCGTCTCTTTGAGGCCGCCAGGATACCCGCTGTAGCGGTAGTAGATCTTCTTGTCGAGCTTGTTGCCGGTCAGCACGACCTTGTCCGCGTTCACGACCACCACGTGATCGCCGCAGTCCAGAAACGGAGTGTACGTCGGCTTGTGCTTGCCCATCAGCAGGCGAGCCACGGTCGACGCCAGACGGCCGAGCACGGCGTCCTCGGCATCGAGCGTCCACCAGCGGCGCTCGATCTCTTTTTCAGAAGGAAATGGGGTGCTCATTGGAACATTCCGGCCTTGTCCGGGTCGCTGACGAATCACCAACTCCCGGCGTGTAGCCTGTTGTCGTTATCGATGCGCGACGTGGCGTCCACGCGGCCCCTGTTCAGGCGCCAGCGGCCGCCTTTTCCTCCTCGGTCAACGCCTTGAGCGAAAGCCGGATTCGGTTGGGGGATTCGATCTTGACGACCTTGACCACAAGCGACTGGCCCTCGGTGACGTACTCGCGAATATCGCTCACATGATGGTCCGCGACCTCAGATATGTGCAGCAGCCCGTCGGTGCCGGGCAGGATCTCGACAAAGGCGCCGAAGTCCTTGATCGAGCGCACCGTACCCCGGTACACCTTGCCGACCTCGGCCTCCTGGGTGAGGTTCTCGATCATCTTCTGCGCCGCGGCACAGGCATCCACGTCGGGTGAGGCGATCTGCACCGTGCCGTCGTCCTCGACGTTGATCTTGCAGCCCGTGTCCTCCTGCATCTGCCGGATGATGCGGCCCCCGGGACCGATGATGTCACGGATCCGGTCGACCGGGATCTTGAGGCTGATGATCCGCGGTGCCCAGCGGCTGGTCTCCTTGCGCGGTGCGGAGATCGCTTCGCTCATCTTGCGCAGGATGTGCATGCGATTCTCGCGCGCCTGATTGAGGGCCTGCTCGAAGATCTCCCGCGACAGACCCGAGACCTTGATGTCCATCTGCAGCGCCGTGATCCCGCGCGGGGTCCCGGCCACTTTGAAGTCCATGTCACCGTAGTGATCTTCCTCGCCAGCGATATCGGACAGAATGGCGATCTTGTCGCCCTCCTTCATCAGGCCCATGGCGATACCGGCCACCGGCGCCTTGATCGGCACCCCCGCATCCATCATCGAGAGCGTCGCCCCGCAGATGGTCGCCATCGAGGATGAGCCATTGGACTCGAGTATGTCCGACACCGTGCGCAGCACGTACGGCCAGTCGTCCTCGGACGGGATCACGGGCTGGAGTGCGCGTTCGGCGAGGTTGCCGTGGCCGATCTCGCGCCGGCCCGGCCCGCGCAGAAAGCGTGCCTCACCGACGCAGAACGGCGGGAAGTTGTAGTGCAGTAGGAATTTCTTCCAGTACTCGCCTTCGTACTGCTCGATCTTCTTGGCGTCGACTGTGGTGCCCAGCGTGGTGGTCACGAAGGCCTGCGTCTCGCCGCGCGTAAAGAGCGCCGAGCCATGGACACGCGGCGCATACCCCACCTCGCAGTGGATCGGACGGACCTCGTCAAATGCGCGGCCGTCGACACGCACACCGCGCTCCAGAACGGAGTCGCGTGTGTGGCGCTTGATCAACTCGCTGACCGCCTCGCCGGCGATCTCGAGCAGGCCCTCATCCTCGGCGAGCTCGGCCTTGACCTCCTCCTTGATCTCGGACATGCGATCACGCCGCTCGATCTTGTCGCCGATGGTCAGCGCCTCGCGGATCTTGTCGCCGGCTAAAGTATCGATCCGGTCGACGGCCTCGGGGTCCAGGACGGTCGGCTCGAAACGGAACTTCTCGATGCCGCGCTGTTGCCGCATCTTCTCCTGCAGATCGATCGCCGCCTCGACGAACGGCTGCACGAACTCGAGCGCCCCGATGATCTCGTCCTCGGACACCTCGTCGGCGCCGGCCTCGACCATCATCACCGCGTCACGGCGCGCGCTCAGCACCATGTCGAGACGGCTGTCCTCGAGCTCGGTCGTGGTCGGGTTGAGGATGTACCCATCATCGGTCAACCCGACTCGGAACCCCGCGAACGGAGTGTCGAACGGAATGCGCGAGCAATACAACGCGCACGACGCGCCGAGCTTGGCCAGCATGCTGGGATCGTTCTCGCCGTCGGCCGACAGCACCATACCGATCACCTGGGTCTCGAACCGGTACCCCTTCGGGAACAGCGGCCGGATACTGCGATCGATCATCCGGCAGGTCAGGATCTCCTTCTCGCTCGGCCGGCCCTCGCGCTTGAAGAACCCACCCGGGATCTTGCCGCCGGCGTAGCTCCACTCACGGTAATCGACCGTCAGCGGCAGAAACGACGCGTCCTTCGGCTTGCGCTGCATGACCGCCGTCACCAACACCTTCGTGTCGCCGCACGACACCACCACCGCCCCATCCGCCTGACGGGCGATCCTTCCCATTTCGAACTCGAACGTCTTGCCGCCGAACTCGATCGTCTCACGCACGATTGTCACTGAGTCTGTCCTTCAAGCTGCACAGGGGAATCCCGACAGAGGGCGAGTTAGTTGAAGCGCAGCTTGGTTACACAGGCGCCGGAGAGAGTCCCGGCGGTGCGTCCGAGAAGACCTCGTCAACCGAGTTCCGCTAATTTTCTCTTTCGCCGCGTCCGCTTTGTCCGCTGTTGTTCTCTTCCGTTTCCGCGTTGTGCTGTTATCGCCGCAGACCGAGCGACTGAATCAGGCTCTGATACTCGCCGACGTCCTCGCGCTTGAGATAGTCCAGCAACCGGCGCCGCCGGCCAACCAGCATCAACAGGCCGCGCTGTGTGGCAAAGTCCTTCTTGTGAGCCTTCATGTGCTCGGTAAGGTGCTTGATGCGAGCGGTCAGCTGAGCGACCTGCACCTCGGGCGACCCCGTATCCGACGGATGTCGCCGGTACTGTTGCATTGCAATTGCGCCGTTACTCATCTCTGCTTTTGATCCATTCCGCAAGCTACTTCCGGTCTGCGGACACACCAATACAGCAGCCGGGTTTCGTTAGGCTAGCATAGCCCCTGTGGCCTGTAAAATACCTCGCTCCGTCGGTGTGGGTCCGCTATTCATGGGGCATGGGCCCGCTCGAAGCGCCGCGGGCTGCTTTAGTTTCCCGGCTGCCCAACGATCATCCTATCCGAGCACGACGCGGGGCTGCAGGATACCGCCGGGAAGGACCTCGGCGGCGGCCAGCATGCGGTGCTTCGGGTCCAGGAGCTTCGCCCACTGCGCCTTCCCCGACCCGGTCACGACCGCACCGCCAGCACCGACGCCGCGCTCGATAACGTAGCGCGGCTCGATCACACCGCCGTTGCGCAGCACCTGCGCGCCCTGCTCGTTAAGGGTCACGAACGCCCATGAGGGCAACATCTCGGCCGGCTCCATTGCCCGCGCCAGGATGTCCTGTGGCGGCGCTTCCAGCAGCTCGTCCCAGAGGATGGCGCCCTGGAGGTCGAACTCGGCAACGCTCAAGCGGCGCAGTGCTTCCAGATGCGACGGGCATCCCAGCGCCGTGCCCAGATCGTGGGCCAACGTGCGCAGATACGTTCCCGGGCCGCAGCGCACCCGCAGGCGAATCCGTCCCTGTCCGACTTCCAGCACCTGGATCCAGTGAATGGTCACGCGGGTGGGCTCGTGGACCACCTGTTCACCGCGGCGGGCCCGCTTGTATGCCGGTTGGCCGCGGATTTTCTTCGCCGAATACACCGGCGGCACCTGATCGATCTCGCCGACGAACCGCTCCACCGCGCCCTCGACCTGCGCCAAGGTCAGTTCGGGCGCCGGCACCACCTCGCCTATCTGTGCGCCGTCGGCATCGTAGGTGTCGGTCGCCCAGCCCAGTCGGACCGTGCCCTCGTACACCTTGTCGCGGTGTTGGAGGAAACGCGTCAGCCGTGTCGCCTTGCCGATGCACACCAGCAGCACGCCGGTGGCCTGTGGATCCAGCGTGCCGGTGTGACCGGCGCGGCAGTTGAGGCACCGCCGCACTTTGAGGACAACGTCGTGCGAGGTACACCCCGGGGGCTTGTCGATCACCAGCATCCCCAGCGGCTCGCTCATGTTAGGTCTTCAGCGTCGCTGAGCCCGGCGGCGACCGCTCCCAACATCGTGCGGCGCACGGTTTCGAGGTTACCCTCGAGTTGACATCCAGACGCCCGCGCGTGTCCACCACCGCCAAACCGTGTCGCCAGAGAGGCGACATCGAGGCTTCCGTCGGAGCGCATACTGATGCGGTATACGCCCGCCGTGACTTCCTTGAACAGCAGCGACACCGCGACACCGGCGATCTCCTGGGCTTGATTGATCATGCCCTCGGTGTCCTGCGTGCCGCGCCGATCGAGGTCGTCCCGACCCAGGAACATCCACGCTACCTGACCGTCGAGCTCGAACGTCAGTGTCGCCAGTGCGTCGGCCAGCAGCCGCACGCGCGACGCGGCGACGTTCCCGTACACCTGTTCCGAGATCACTTCCGGATCTGCCCCGGCGCGCACCATGTCGGCCGCGAACTGCAAGGCCTCGGCGTCGGTGTTGGAGTGCCGGAAGGAGCCGGTGTCGGTGAGCACCGTCACGTACAGCAGGGTGGCGATCTGCGGGGTGATCTCCACCTCTAGGCCGGCGATCAGCCGGCGCACCATCATGCCGGTGGCCGCCACTCGCGGGTCGATCCAGTTGAGGTCGGCAAACATCGCGTTATGGGTGTGGTGGTCGATGTTGAGCGACTCGATCTCGTCGATACCCTCGAGGCCGCAGCGCCGGAAGTCGCTGCACTCGACCAGAATGGCCGCCCGTGCATCGGCGGGCACCGTGGCGCTCGTGCGCACGCGATCGGCCCCCGGCAGCCAGCCGAATCGCTCCGGCAGATCCTGCGCGATGACCACCGCCGAGATCTTGCCAAGGCGGTCAAGCGCGAGAGCCAGGGCCAGCGAGGATCCGAGGGAATCGCCGTCGGGGTCTAGATGCGACCCGATGACGAAGCGATCGTGGCTACCTACCCAGCCGATCGTCGCTGCGAGCGCTTCAGGACTCGCCTTCGTCACCCTGCTCCTCCGGGGTCTCGGGCTCGGTGTCTCGCAGCAGATTCTCGAGCCTTTCGCTGGCGTCGAGGGTTCGATCGGCGATGAAATGGAGCTCCGGTGCTACCCGCAACCGCACCCGGCGCGCGATCTCCGCGAGTGTCACCCGGTCCACCCCGTATGCCAGCACACAGCTTGCAGCGGCATCGAGGATGCGATCCCTCGTCCCGGCAAGTTTCGATTCGGCGACCACTCTCTGGATTATCCTTCGGCGATGGGCCCCTGGACCCCTGATGCCTACGTCTCGCAAGACCTTGCGGCAGCAGCACTTGCAGATCCTCTGCCCCGGCCTCCAGGAGGCATTTTAGGTTAAACGTTCGTTTCAATTATACGTTCGACCTCGGCGCGGTCAACCCCCGACTGCCGGGGGGCACGTCTCGGAGGGCGGGACATGTGCCGGAGGGCGCGTCACTGCTCAAGCGCATCCTCGAGTACATCCTTGGTGGGACCATCCCGGGTCCTGTAGCATCACGGTTCGAGGTGCAGGTACCCCATGAATCGCAACGTCA
>JACZXM010000096.1 GCA_022571615.1 Acidobacteriota bacterium
ACGATCTCCATGGTGGCCGAAACCAACCGGCCGCCGTTCGACATGCCCGAAGCGGAGTCGGAGCTCGTGGGCGGCTTCTTCACCGAGTACTCGGGCATGCGGTGGGCTCTTTACTTCCTCGGTGAGTACACCGCGATGATCGTCATGGCGGCGATCAACGTGACACTGTTCTGGGGTGGCTGGCTGCGCCCCTTCCCCAGCGTCGAGGCGCTCGCGTTCCTCGATCTGATCCCGCCAATCGCATGGTTCTTACTCAAGGTAGCGACGTTCCTATACTTCTACATCTGGATTCGAGGCACCTTCCCGCGCTATCGCTACGACCAGTTGATGGACCTGAACTGGAAGTCCCTCATCCCGATCGCCATCGCCAATGTGCTCGTCACCGGCGTGGTGATGATTCTGATAGGCTGAGCGCCGCCGTGTCTGAAGCAACGACGATCTCCGTACCCAAGAAGAGCTTCTTGGAGCGGTTTCTGCTCCTGGATCTGTTGCAGGGCATGTGGCTGACGCTCAAGTACACCTTCCGGCCCAAGGTAACGGTCCAGTACCCACTCGAGCGTCAGGCCGTACATCCGAACTACCGCGGCATGCTGCGGGTCGACGAAGACCTGTGCATCGCCTGCTACCTGTGCGAGAAGGCGTGCCCGGACCGCTGCATACACCTGGAAGGTGAGCGCGGCTACGCCAAGGGCAAGGGCGGCAAGTACGCGACGTACTTCTACATCGACCATGCACGATGCCTGTTCTGTGGGTTGTGCGAGGAGGTCTGCCCGACCGACTCGATTTACCACAGCAACGAGTTCGAGGCGGCGGTCTACAACCGCTCCGACACCGTCCACGACCTGCGGATCCTGCACAGCGGTCAAGTTATCGTCCATTACGAGCGTTAGACGTGGAACTGATCGCCTTCTACATCATCTCGGCCGTCGTGGTCTTGGGCGCGATCCTCATGGTGTCGAGCCGCAACATGGTCCACGCCGTGGTGTACATGGTGGTCTCGTTCATCGCCGTGGGGGCCCTGTTCATCCTGTTGCAGGCCGAGTTCGTCGCCGCCGTCCAGATCCTGGTGTACGCCGGCGGCATCGTTGTGCTGTTTCTGTTCGTGGTCATGCTGGTGAATCTGGGCGACGTGCATCGGGTCGAGTACCTGCACAAGCAGTGGCTGCCGGCCAGCGTCATGATGCTGGTGCTGACGGCCGAGATCGGTTTCTTGCTCTGGGGCGACGCCGCCGCCCTGCCCGCCGCGCCGGAGCGAACCGACGCCGTCTTGCGGGCGGTGGACCATGGCAACACCGAGACCATCGGGCAGATGCTCTACACCGATTATCTGCTGCCGTTCGAGATCGCTTCCTTGCTGTTGCTGGTGGCGATGATCGGCGGGATCTATCTGGCCAAGAAGCGAGTGTGACGTGGATGCGCTGGGGCTGAACCACTATCTGCTGCTGTCGGCGCTGCTGTTCGGCATCGGCGTGATCGGCGTGCTGATCCGCCGCAACGCGATCATGGTGCTGATGTGCCTGGAGCTCATCTTCAACGCCGCCAACATCAACCTGGTGGCGGTGTCTCGATTCCGACCCGACCTCGCCGGCCAGATCTTCACCATCTTCACCATCACGGTCGCCGCCGCCGAGGTCGTCATCGGCTTGGGTCTGGTGATCGCGATGTTCCGCAACGCGTTGACGGTCAACGTCGACGAGATCCATCTGTTGAAGGGATGACGCGCCGTCACCTCTGGGG
This sequence comes from Acidobacteriota bacterium, assembly GCA_022571615.1. Lineage (GTDB taxonomy): Bacteria > Acidobacteriota > UBA890 > UBA890 > WLXD01 > JACZXM01. Next base: position 1,738 of record JACZXM010000096.1, read on the forward strand.
ACTCTGTCGTGCTTGAGTATTTCTGGCTGATACCGCTGATCCCGCTCGTCGGGGTCACCATCAACGGGCTCTTTGCCTCGCGGTTCATCCGCAACGAGAACGTCACCGGGATCATCGCCAGCGGCTGCATGCTGCTGGCGTTCCTCATCGGTGCCGGCGCCTTCGTGCAGCTGGCAGGATTGCCGGTGGCCGAGCGGAACGTCCAGATCGAGCTCTACGACTGGCTCGACGCCGGGGTCGCCCACATGCACGACAACGAGGCCGGGGTGACCACGGCGCGATTCCGTGTGTCCTTCGGGTTCCAGTTCGATGAGCTCTCGGCCCTGATGGTGCTGGTGGTGACCGGAGTCGGCTTCCTGATCCACGTGTACGCCATCGGCTACATGAAGCACGACCCGCCCGATCCGGGCTACTACCGGTTCTTTACCTACATGAACCTGTTCGCCGCCTTCATGCTGATCCTGGTGTTGGGCAGCTCCTACGCCATGATGTTCATCGGCTGGGAGGGCGTCGGGCTGTGCTCGTATCTGCTGATCGGCTACTACTACCAGAAGAAGTCGGCGGGTGACGCGGCCAAAAAGGCGTTCGTGGTCAACCGCATCGGAGATGCGGGCTTCTTGCTCGGGCTGTTCGCGATCTTCTTTACTTTCGGCACCTTGGACTACGACGGGGTGTTCGCGGGCGCGGCGCACTACAGCGCCGGCGCTGGGGTGCTGACCTTCATCACCATGATGCTGCTGGTGGGCGCCGTCGGCAAGAGTGCGCAGATTCCGCTCTTCGTCTGGCTGCCGGACGCCATGGAGGGCCCCACACCCGTTTCGGCCCTCATCCACGCCGCCACCATGGTGACCGCTGGGGTGTACATGATCGTGCGCTCCAACGTGCTGTTCTCGCTCGCACCGACGACGATGATGGTGGTGGCGGCGATCGGGGCGCTGACGGCGCTGTTTGCCGCCTCTATCGCGATGGTGCAAAACGACATCAAGCGGGTGCTCGCCTACTCCACCGTCAGCCAACTCGGCTACATGATTCTGGCCTGCGGGGTGGGCGCCTACGCCGTCGGCATTTTCCATCTGATGACGCACGCGTTCTTCAAGGCGCTGCTGTTCATGGCCGCCGGTTCGGTGATGCACGCGCTGCACGGCGAGCTCGACATGTGGAAGATGGGCAACCTGCGCAAGACCATGCCGATTACCCACAAGACCTTCCTGGTCGGCACGCTGGCGATCGTCGGTGTGCCGGGACTGGCCGGGTTCTTTTCCAAGGACGAGATCCTGTGGAACGCCTGGGCGGGTACCCACGGCAGCGCCTGGCTGTGGGCGGTGGGAACGCTGGTGGCAGGCATGACGGCCTTCTACATGACCCGCATGCTGCTGCTGACGTTCTACGGCAACTCGCGCATGGACGAGCACACCGAGCAACACGTGCACGAGAGCCCCCCGGTGATGACCTATCCGCTGATCGTGCTGGCGATTCTGTCGGTTATCGGCGGCTATGTCGGCATTCCCGCCAACCTGCAGCTCGGCCCGCTGGCGGCGCTGCACGAGCGCATCGACATCACCCGCTGGCTCGAGCCGGTCACCAGCGGAACTCGCGCTCAGGAGGCCCCGGGCACCGGCGATGAAGAGCACACGGCCGCCGTAGCGGCTGCACCCTTGCAGATCGTAGGCGCCATCGGAGAGCCGGTTACGGTGGTGCTGCAGGAAGAGCGGTCCGAACAAGCCGGGCACCAGGACCACACTGCGATGGAGTGGACCCTAATGCTCATCTCCACCGCCGTAGCCCTGGCGGGCATCGGTCTCGCCTATCGCGTTTACGCCGGCGGCGGCGTCGCCGACGAGCCCTTCAAACGGTTCGCGGCACCGTACCGCGTGCTGTGGAACAAGTACTGGGTCGACGAAGCCTACGACGCCGTGTTCGTGAATCGGATCAAGGATCTCGGACGCGGGCTGTGGGTCTTGGACGACGCTTTGGTGGATGGAACCGTCAACGGTATCGCTAACGCCACTCTGCAGGCCGCCAATGCCAGCGTTGAGTTCGACACGCGGGTCATCGACGGGAGCGTGGACGGTGGCGCCGGCGTCTTCTGGTCGGGGTCCCGGGTGTTGCGTGCGTTGCAGAGCGGATACGTACAGAACTATGCGCTGATCATCTCGGTCGGCGTCTTCGTGCTGGTGAGCGCCTACCTTTTCTTCTGAGGATCAGCAATGAGTCCGTCTCTTCTCTTGAACTTGGTGGTGTTCTTGCCCGCCCTGGGGGCGCTCGCCATCGCTCTGTTGCTGGGGAAAGAGCGAGCGAGCGAGATCCGCTGGGCCGCCAACATCATCGTCTTGGTGGATTTCTTGGCGTCGTTGCTGCTGCTGCGCGGTTTTGACTTCGGGACAGCCGAGCTCCAGTACGTCACGCGATTGTCGTGGATTCCCAGCATCGGGGTGGAGTACTTCACCGGTATCGACGGCATCTCGCTGACGCTGATCCTACTGACCACGCTGCTGGGATCGATCGCTCTCCTATCTTCGTGGACCTACATCACCAGTCGGATCAAGGAGTACTACATCTTCTTGCTGCTGCTGCAGACGGGGATGCTGGGCGTGTTCATCTCCTTTGACTTCTTCCTCTTCTACATCTTCTGGGAAGTCATGCTGGTGCCGATGTACTTCCTGATCGGCATCTGGGGTGGCAAGAACCGGCTGTACGCCGCCATCAAGTTCTTTCTGTACACGCTGGCGGGCTCGGTGCTGATGCTGGTCGCCATCCTGGCGCTGTACTTCTACAACCACAGCGTCACCGGCGAGTGGACGCTCAACGTGCTGAGCTACTACCAGCTGTCGATCCCGCCCGATCTGCAGTGGTGGGTCTTCCTGGGCCTGTTCTTCGCGTTCGCCATCAAGGTGCCGATGTGGCCGTTCCACACCTGGCTCCCGGACGCGCACGTGCAGGCGCCGACCGCCGGCTCGGTGATCCTGGCGGGCGTGCTGCTGAAGATGGGCACCTACGGTTTCATCCGTTTCTCGCTGCCGATTCTGCCCGACGCTTCGCTCCAGTTCGCACCGTTCATCGCCGTGTTATCGATCATCGCGATCCTGTACGGTGCGCTCGTGGCACTAATGCAGAAGGACTGGAAGAGCCTGGTTGCCTACTCTTCCGTCTCCCACATGGGTTTCATCACCCTGGGAATCTTCGCCCTCAACCCACTTGGCCTCCAGGGCGGACTGTTCCAGATGCTCGCCCACGGAGTCTCCACCGGCGGTCTGTTCCTGATCGTCGGGCTGGCCTACGAACGCACACACACGCGCGAGATCGCCGCGTACGGCGGGCTCGGGCAGGTGATGCCGGTGTTCGCGACGCTGTTCGCCATCCTCGCGCTGTCCTCGATGGGATTGCCGGGGCTGAACGGCTTCATCGGCGAGTTCCTCATCCTGATCGGCTCGTTCGAATGGAACCCGGTGTACACCTACTGGGCGGTGTGGGGCATCGTGCTAGCAGCGGCCTATCTGTTGTGGCTGTACCAGCGCGTGATGTTCGGTGAGCTCAAGAGCGACAAGCTGGCAGCGCTGCAGGATCTGAACCTGCGCGAGGTCATGACTCTGCTGCCGCTGGCGCTGCTGGCAGTCTGGATGGGCCTGTACCCACAGCCGCTGCTGCGAACGCTCGAGCCACCGGTCAACGCCATCATCGAGCGTGTGCACCCAGGCTACTTCGCTGGCACCGATGTGTCGCCGCCGGCGCTCCCGAGCGCCGATGCCGCCCGCGTGGAGCAGGAGGACGAGGAAAAGTCCGCTGTCGACGCGCTGGCTGACGCCGCGGGGCACGCACGGGTTCGCCAATGAACGGGTCGCCGATCTCCGCCTCCGACCTGGTGGCACTCAACCCCGAGATCACGCTGACCCTCGGCGCCTGCCTGATTCTGGTGTGGTCGGCTTTTGGCAAGGCACGCGAGAACCGTCGACTGTTTCCCTCGCTGGCGCTGGCAACCGTGCTCGCGGCACTCGCCGGCGTGCTGTACGGGTTGCCGCCGCAGATCGCCGCCGGCGACGGCTCCGCGTTCGCCGGCCAGCTGGCGGTCGACACGTATGGCAGCTTCTTTGCGGTGCTGTTTCTGGTGACCGCCGCGCTGGCGATCGCCGCCTCGGGCAAATTCCTCGATGATGAGAGCGCACACCATCCCGAGTACTACTTCTTCATGCTCACCGCGCTCGTGGGCATGATGATCATGGCGCGCGGCGCCGACCTGATCTCGATTTTCGTCGGGCTCGAGCTCCAGGCCCTGTCGGTCTACGTCCTGGTCGGGTACCTGAGAGCCGATCGCCGTTCCAACGAAGCCGCCCTCAAGTACTTCATCCTCGGAGGTCTGGCATCCGGGATCTTCGTGTACGCGTTGTCGCTGGTGTACGCGGTCGCCGGTGTCACCAGCCTCGATGGCATCCGCATGGCGCTCGGCGATGCCGAGATGGCCTCGAGCCCGATCCTGATCATCGGCCTCATCCTGCTAGTGGTGGCGCTGGGGTTCAAGGTCGCCGCGGTGCCGTTCCATCTGTGGGCGCCAGATGCGTACACCGGGGCGCCGACACCGGTCACGCTGTTCATCTCGGTCGCCTCCACGGCTGCTGCCTTCGCCATGATGATGCGCATCCTGTTCGTGGCTTTCGCGCCAGTGACCGGATCGTGGAGCGCGCTACTGGCCGTCCTGTCGCTTGCCACCATGACCTTCGGCAACGTCGCGGCGCTCAGCCAAGACAATATCAAGCGCATGCTCGCGTACTCGAGCATCGCTCACGCCGGCTACGCGCTCATGGGTGTCGTGGCCGGCACCGAGCGCGGCATCGCAGCGACCATGTACTACCTTGCCGCCTACGCGTTCATGAACGTGGGCGCATGGTCGATGATCCTGCTGTTGCGCCGCCAGGGCTTGGTGACCGATCGGCTCGAGGACTTCTCCGGGCTCGGACAGCGGTCCGGCTGGGCGGCTGGGGCGATGATTCTGTTCCTGCTGTCGCTGGGCGGAATCCCGCCAACGATCGGGTTCCTCGGCAAGTGGTACGTGTTCGGTGCGGCGATCGATGCCGGCTGGGCCTGGCTTGCGGTCGCCGGGGCGCTCAACGCCGCGGTGTCGATGTACTACTACTTGCGCATCGCGGTGGCGATGTACATGCGCGAGCCCAGCGACGAGGTATCGCTGGTGCGCTCGCTGCCGCTGAACCTGACCCTGGCGCTGACCGCCGCGGTAACCGTGCTCGGCGTCCTATGGGCAACGCCGATCGTGGATTGGGTACGCAGCTCGACACTTATCTTCTGAGCCCGGGCAACGCGTCGTGGCGCAAGAGCATGGCCCGGACGACGACCCGCGTAGCTTCGCGCGCCAACTGGCCGCCTACGGCGGCGTAGGAACCATGTTCCCGGTGGCGATCGTGTTCGGATTCCTGGGCGGCTACTATCTAGACGGCAAGCTCGGGACCGGGCCCTGGCTGGCGCTCCTGGGCTTCGCCCTCGGGGTCGTGGCGGCGCTACGCAACCTGCTGCGGGCCGCCGCCGCTCTCGAGCGGCGCGAGCGCGAGCAGCAGCAGCGCGACAACGACCTCGCCTCAGGCCAGCGGCAGGAGCGCCGCTGCGCGAAGAGCGGTCGGGATGATGAATGAAACCGGAACCGGCGAGCACAGCGCCGGCCGCTCGGGGGCGGCCAAATCGAGCCTCGGCTGGCTCCGGAAGCTGCTCCAGTTCGACGATCCGGACGTCGCGATCCGGCACGTGCGGCGCAACGCTCTCGTCCTCGGGCTGGTGTCGGCGGTAGGCATCGGGGTGGTCACACGATCGCCCTGGCAGATCGGAGGCTTCCTCGCCTCGGCGGTCCTGATCCTGTTGAATTTCCAGGCTTTGATCGCCGTTTCCGACCGCCTCATCGACCTTGATCAGGACGGGCCGGGTGTGCTCCAGGCACTGTTTCTGGTCGGCCGGTATGTGTTGCTGGGGTTGGTGCTCTGTGGTATCGTCCTGCTGCCTCGGGTGGGGGTGATCCCCGTCGTCCTGGGCCTGTCACTTCTCGTTCTCGCCATTCTCCTGGAAGCGATCGCCCAGGTTTCTACCGGCGCCCATCGTTAGTCCTAGGACCTCTCTCGAGCACCATGGGGCACGAGACCTCTGCGCTTTACAACTGGCTGCACGGCAGCCTCGATGCGACCTTCGGCGAGGGTTTCATCTCCGACCAGGCAATCATGGCCTGGTTCGTTGTCGTGGTGTCGTTGATCGTCTTCCCGCTGCTGTCACGGCGCTTCTCGCTGTACAGGCCCGGTGCCGCCCAGCAGATGCTCGAGATCGGCGTCGCCTCGATCAACACTATGTGCGACGCCTTCATCGGTGAGAACGGCCGCAAGTACGCCAAGGTGATGGGACCGATCGCCTTCTTCATCCTGGCGTCGAACCTGCTCGCCTTCTTTCCCGGCTTCCAGCCACCCACCTCGGACCTCAACACCACCGTGGCCCTGGCGTCGATCTCGTTCCTGATCTACAACTTCATCGGCATTCGGGCGCAGGGCATCCAGTACACCAAGCAGTTCATCGGTGATCCCTGGATCATGTTCCCGCTGATGGTTCCCATCGAGATCCTCAGCCACCTGTCGCGGCCGGTGTCGCGCGCCCATATCCTCGAAACGGTGTGGGCGCGCCGCCGCGACATGAAGTCGCGCACGCTCGATACCCATGCGTCCCGGCTGCGCAGCAAACTACGGCTGCTTCCGGAGCGCGGCTACCGGCTACTGCCGCTCTACGGCTACGGCTATCAGCTCGACCGCGTGCCGATCGAGCCCCCAAATTCCCGGCCCCGCCACGCTGATGCCACCCGACCTGATGCGCTCCAGTAAAAACATCGCCCGGTCGCATTTCGCCTCGCTGGTTGAGGTGGACACCGACCTGGACCGGGCGATTGAGGGGGCGGATGTGGTGATGGCCCTGCGCCTGCAACAAGAG
>JACZXM010000097.1 GCA_022571615.1 Acidobacteriota bacterium
CATCGCACCACGTATACGTGGTGCCTTCTCGGGCGCACTCAGTTCTCGCACCAGCAACTGAAAACTGAGAACTGAAGACCGCCTTTACTCGAACGGGTCTGTCCCGCCCGACCCTTCGAGTTGCCTGCGCAGCTCGCGCACGGCCTCGGTGTGCAGGCGGGACGCCTGGAACCGCGAGACGCCGAGGTCCACGGCGATTTCGGTCAGCTTCCGGCCCTCGAGGTAGTAGCCTCGGATCACCCGCTGCTTGCGCTCCGGCAGCGTGTCGATCGCCGCTCGCAGCCGGGTGATCTCCTCGCTGAGTTCCGCCGGCGCTGTCGGGTCTTCGTCGGCGGCGGTCGGGTCGGTCTCGGTCACCTCGGCGTCGAGCGACAGCACGTAGACGGCAGCCAGATCCTTGACCGTTCCCGCCAGTCGTGTCGCTTGTGCCTCGGGCGCCTCGTCGGTGGCGGCATTGCCGAGCTGCTCCCGCGCGATCTGGTCGGCCCCCGCCTGAAACCGGAGCTTCTTGTATAGCGACGGCGGCAGCCACAGCATCTTCCGCAGGCCGTCGAAGATCGCCCCGCGAATGCGGTAATACGCGAACGTCTGAAAGGCCACGCCGTGTGCGGGGTCGTAGCGGTTCGCCGCCTCGACCAGCCCCACCTGGCCCGCCGCGATCAGCTCCTCCAGGTCCGCGTTCGGCGGAAGCTGCCGGGCGATCTGCTTGGCCAGCGCCCGTACGTAGTCGCGATGTTGCTCGATCAGTTGAGTCGTCGCGGAGTCCATGGCTGTCACCCTCTACGCGAACCGCCGCCGCAGAGCAAGCCGTCGAAGCTCGAATGATCGATTTGGGGTATGATGCGCGCGGATCCACGATGGGGCTGAGATACGCGAATGGCCGGGCGTAAGCACGCCAAATCCCGACGCCGTGAGAAGACCCCGGACGATGGCGGCCGACCTCGTCGTGCGTTGCCGGCCCTTTCTCGTCTGTCCACGCGAAAAAAACTGCTCTTCGCCTCGATCGTGGTCGCGGCCACGTTCTTGACCGGGACCTTGACCTCGAGCACGCCGTTGGTGAAGTGGGCGTCGATCTTGTCCTGGTCGACCTTGGTCGGGAGCGAGAACGAGCGGTAGAAGGTGCCGTACCGACTCTCGATCCGGCGGTAGTGGCCCTCGTCTTCGGTGTGCTCGAACTTCTTCTCGCCGCGGATGCTCAGGGTGTTGTTCTCGAGTGTGATCTCCACATCCTGCTCGGTCAGCCCAGGAAGCTCGGCCCGAAGCAGCACCGCGTCTTCCGTCTCGATGACGTCCATCGCCGGCGCCCAACTGGCCAACGTCTCGCTGTTATCGGCGCCCTCGAAAAAGCTCACCAGGTTGCGGTTGAACAGGTCGTCCACCTGACGGCGGAACAGATTCAGATCACGGAACGGCTCGGTTCGGCGAACCAACATGGCTTGTCTCTCCTGCGAAGGGGTTCTGGGGTCCCGGACGGGGCCATCCCCGCCGGATTGCTTGTGTTCTTCACTTGCAATCATAAAATCTTATCTGAATCTTGTCAAGTCTTATTAGTTATGATTCGAAGAAAATGCGCGCGTCGGCCATGAGAGCTGGAAACAGTTGATCCGCAAGGGCTTGTGCGCTCCGTTCCGCTGGCCGCCAGGACGCTGGCAGGCTGTGCGAGGCTATGCGGAGGGCGCCAGGTCGGGGTGGTAGGCGGCGAAGTGCCGGGCCAGGCCGTCTCGCCAAGGCGGCAGGTCCTCGAGCCCGAGGCGGCATAGCCTCGCATTCTCGAGCGCGGTGTAGGCCGGCCGCTTGGCGGCCGCCCCGTACTCGGCCGCGGTCGTGGGACGCAGCAGCTGCCGGGCCCCAACCGCCTCGAACACCACCACGGCGAGCTCGAACCACGACACCTCGCCGCGATTGGCGAGGTGGAAGGTGCCGGTCCCGCCGCAGCCGATCAGATCCCAGATCCCGCGCGCCAGATCGTGAGCGTTGGTCGGGCTAATCACCTGGTCGGCAACAACCCGTGTTTGCTGTCCGGCTCGGGCACGCTCGAGCATGCGCTCGATGAACGGCGTCGTCCCGTGCCCCTCGCGGGCCTTGCCGTAGACGCCCGATGTCCGCACCACCATGTGCATCTCGGAGGCCGCCAGCACCAGATGCTCGCCGGCGAGCTTGGAGGCCGCATACACGTTCTGCGGGGCCGGCAGGTCGTCCTCGCGATAGGGGCGGCGCAGGGCACAACCGAACACGTAGTCGGTCGACAGGTGCACCAGCCGCACGCCGGCCTTGCGGCAGGCCTGAGCCAGGGCCCCGACCGCCACCGCATTGACCGCGAAGGCCGCCTCCGGCTCCGATTCGCACCGGTCCACCGGTTGGAACACGGCGCAATTGACCGCCACCCGTGGCTGCAACTCGGCCAGCACGCGCTGCACGGCTTCGGGATCGGCGATGTCGGCCTGCTGCCGGCCCAGCTGCACGACGCTGGACGGATCGCGTCCCGCGGCCGCCGCTGTGGCCACCATGGCTTCGCCGACCTGGCCGTAGCCGCCGAAGATCAACATCTCACTGACGGAAGGAATACCCGCCCCCGATGTAATAGCTGCTCAGTTCCTCGCGCAGCAGGTCGTCCCAGCCGCCGGTGATGAAGAAGCGGCCTGCCAGGTTCCACTGCAGCCGCAGCTTCACGTGCGGGTCGGGATCGCGGCTCAGATCCCAGATCTCTCCGGTGAAGACAAGGCTGTCACGGGCGGCAAAGAAATCCACCCCGAGACCCGCCTGGTTCTCGAGGATACCGCCGCGGATTTGGAGGTTCTTGATCCGCTGTGACATCAGGGCGTTGAACCTAAAGCCCTCCTGGCGAATGGTCTGGCGCTCGACCGTGGTCTGCAGAAGGTCACCACTGATCGGGTCGAAGAACTGGGTGGTGATGTTCCTTTGCGTAAAGCCGCCGATGTTGTCATCCACGATGTGGAACTCGAACCCGCGGCCCGATCCCGTTTCGCCGATCTCGAGACGAACCCCGAAGTAGTTCTTGGTCGCATCGATGCGCTGGTAAAACTCCGAGCGCCACTGGAAAGTGAAACGCGCCTCGCCAACGCGCCGGAAGAAGGTGTCGGCGGCAGCCAGCGTATCGTCCACCGAATCGAGAGCTTCATTGAGGCGATCGACCGTCTCGGACTCGTTGACCAATCGGGCGATGCTACCTTCCCCGCGGTTCATCTTCGCCATCAGCTCCTGCAAGTCGGCGGCGGAATCATCGAGCCGTTGGGTGATGGTCTTGAGGTTCTTGGCCGCGGCACCGAGGTCCTTGCGGTTGTCTCCCAGTGCGCCCGAGATGTCCTCGGACATCTTCCGCATGTCTTTGATGAGCGCCGGCACTGCCTCGACCAGTTGCTCGGACAGCTCGTTCATGTTGCGAAGCGCACCCTCCAGGTTGCCAAAGCTATTGTCGATACTGCCGCGATTGTCCACCAGCACCGTATCGAGCCGCGCCGTGATGCTGACCAGACTGTCGAGGATCTGGCGCAACGAAGCCTCGCCCTCGGCGGTGCCGAGCACCTTGCTGAGCGTATCGGTCGTACGATCGAGATTACGGGCGATGCTCGCCACCACCGTCACCATCTGGTCGACCGAGATCGGCTCGCCGCCGACGATCGTTCCACCATCCTGTACCAGTGGACGCCCCGGCGTTCCTGGATCCAGCGACAGGATGCGATCGCCGAGCATGCCCGAGGATCCAACCACGGCGACGGCGTCATCGAACAACTGCACCCCGCGGCGCAACAGCAGCGTCGCGCGCGCCTTGCCCTCCGGGGTGAGCTGCACCATCTCGACGCGTCCGACCGACACGCCGGCAAGGCTTACCGGGTCGTCGATTCCGAGACCGGCCGCGTTGTCGAACAGCACATGGACGCGATAGCCGTCCTTCTCGCCGAACGTGCCGATATCCTCGATCTTGATGATGAAATAGCCGAGGGCGATCACGCCGGCCAGGACCAGCGCGCCGACTTTGATCTCCGTGCTCATATCAACCCACCTTCAGCCTGGGCGCGCGATCAGAGCACGCCGGGAAGCTGTCGCTTCAGTCTACAACTCGTACCCCGGTCCTGGTTGCAATAGAAGGTGACCTCACATCGCCGTGATCGGACCTTCGGCGCGACCGTGAATGAACTGCTGGATCACCGGGTTGGCGCTATTCTGGATTTCCTCTGGTGTACCGATCTCCTCGATCCGGCCCTGATACAGCATCGCGATGCGGTCGGCGATCTTGTATGCCGAGACCATGTCGTGGGTGATCGTCACCGAGGTCACGTGCAGCCGCTCGGCAAGATCCAGGATCAGCTCGTTGATCTGGTCCGCCAGGATCGGATCCAGTCCCGTGGTCGGCTCATCGTACAGGATGATCTCGGCTCCGAGCGCGAGCGCTCGCGCCAACCCGACCCTCTTTTTCATGCCGCCAGAAAGCTCGGCCGGCGCCTTGCCCTCGCTCCCCTGCAGGCCGACCCAGCCGAGCACCTCGGAGACGCGATCACGGATACGGTTCTCCTTCCACCCCGTGTGCTGGCGCAGGGCGAAGGCGACGTTGTCGCCCACGCTCATCGAATCGAACAGCGCGGAGTACTGGAACAGCATGCCCATGCGTTGGCGAAGCTTCGACAGAGCAGCGCGATCGAGGTGGTGGACCGATTGACCCTCTACATAGACGCACCCAGCGTCCGGCTCCAGCAGACCGATGACGTGCTTGATCAGCACGCTCTTGCCGCTACCGCTGCTGCCGATGATCACCACCGATTCACCGCGCGCGACCTCCAAATCCACCCCGCGCAAGACGTGCAGGTCGCCGAAGCTCTTGTGAAGGTCTTCGATACGAATCAGGCAAGCCTTGTCGCCGGCCCGCGGCGCCGTTTCAGACTCCGGTTCGTGGGTCTCCATCGATCACATGTCCCAGAGAACCAGCAGTGCACGGGTAAGGAAGAAATCCGAGATCAGGATGGCCATGCTGCTGGCCACCACCGCACCGGTCGTCGCCCGCCCCACGCCCTCGGCGCCACCACGGGTGCGAAGTCCCTGCACGCACGAGAACACCGCGATCATCACCCCGAACAAGGCCGCCTTGATCAGACCGCTGGCGACGTCTTCGGTGGCGATGAACTCGAAGCTCGCTTCCCAGTACGGAGCCGGACGCGCCCCGAGCATCGTCGTGGACACCAGGTACCCTCCGGCGATACCCAGAAAGTCGCCGATCACCACGACCACCGGCAGCATGATCGCTGCCGCCACGATCCGCGGCACCACCAACCACTTGATGGGGTCGACCGCCAGCGTCTCGAGCGCATCGATCTGCTCGGTGACCATCATCGTGCCGATCTCGGCCGCCATGGCCGAACCCGCGCGCCCTGCAACCATGAGCCCGGAGAGCACCGGGATCAGCTCACGGGTCAGCGCCAGCGCGGTGGCGAAGGCAACCATCGTAGTGGCACCGAACTTCGCGAAACCCTGCCAGGTCTGGAGCGTGAACACGGCGCCGGAGAACACCGCCGTGACCACCACGACCGGCATCGAGCGGTTGCCGATCTCGAGCATCTGGGCGAACCAGTTGCCCAGATAGTAGGGGCGACGCGAGAGGCTGGCGAGCGAGCGCCACAGCAGCAATCCGGTGGCGCCGGCGAATTCCACCGCCCCGCTCAGCGTCCCTACGAGTCGGAGCGTCAGACGACCGAGCGCAGTGATCGGGTCGGTCATCGCCCGCGCCTCGAAGCCGGCTGCGGGGCCGACTCGGCACCGGCGGCCGAAACCACACGCGGCACTCTGGCGCCCACCCGGCTGAGTATCTCGTGCGGGATCGTCTCGCCCCAGGCCGCCACCTCCTCCACGCCGATGGGTCCTCGTCCCGGCTCGAAGCGCCCTGCCTCGGGATCGGGGTCGATCGAGTCGACCGCGGCGAGCGCGGCGGCAAGCGTGGCCGCGTAGCCTGATTCCCGCGCGTCCTGGTCCGGCGGGGCGTCTTCACCGCCGCCGAACAACACCACTTCGTCACCGCTGCGGGCGGCAGAGATGTCGGTGACGTCGACGAGAGTGAGGTCCATGCTGATTCTGCCGATGATCGGAGCCCGGCGACCGCGGACAAAAACCCAACCGCGGTTGCTGAGCGAACGTGGAAGGCCATCATGGTATCCCAACGGCAAGACCCCAATGCGGCTCGGCCGATAGGTGGTGGCGGTCATGCCATAGCCCACAGTGACTCCCTTCGGCAGCTCACGCAGGGCGACGATTCGGGTGCACAGCCGCATCGCCGGAAGCAACTGGACAGGATCCCGGCCGGGGTTGAGCGAGGCGCCGTAGATCGCCAGGCCGGGGCGCACTCCGGTGTAGGTGTCCGGCTCCCAGGACTCCGGGTGGTGCATGATGGCGGCGCTGTTGGCCAGCGTGCGATGGGGCGGCAGCAGGTCAGCTTCTTGCAGCGCCTCGCACACCTGAGCGAAGATCGCCGCCTGCTGCGCCGCGAACTCGGTCCCCGGATCATCCGCCTCGATACTGTCGGCGCTGGCCAGGTTGGAGAACAGACCGTCGAGCGAAAGAGCCGGATTCTCGGCCACCGCCGCGGCCAGGGCCAGTATCTGATCCGGCAGCACGCCCAGACGGCCCATACCGGTGTCGAGCTTCAGGTGCACGGAGACCGGACCGAGCCCCATCGTCCGTGCCGCTGATGCCAGCCTCTGGGCGGCATCCTCGTCCGCAACGGCACAGGACAGGCCGTACTCCAGAACCGTGCGGCACGGGTCCTCGGTACCGTCGAGGGCCGGCCCGATCATCATCAGGATCGGTTGCTCGATCCCCGCCTGGCGTAGCTCGCGGCCCTCGCTCGCGGTCGCCACGCAGAAACCCGCCACGCGCTCGGGGGCCAGCGCCCGCGCCACCTCGATTGCGCCGTGCCCGTAGGCATCGGCCTTGAGTACCGGCCAGATGTCCCGGTGTCCGACCCGATCGCGCAATCGGTTCAGGTTGCGCACGCAGGCATCCAGGTGAATGACCGCGGTCGTGGGGCGGCAGGTGCTTACCCCCAATCCTCTGCCACTTCGGTGCGATCACGAAACAGCGTGTACGGCTTCAAGAAAGCCAATGGCACGGTGCCCGTGGGACCGTTGCGCTGCTTGGCGATAATCAATTCCGCCTTACCTTCGAGCTCCGGGTCCTGGGGCTTGTAGACCTCCTCCCGGAAAATGAACGCCACAACGTCTGCGTCCTGCTCTAAATTTCCAGATTCACGTAGGTCCGACAGCTGCGGCCGGTGGCTGGAGCGGGTCTCCGGGCCCCGCGACAGCTGCGACAAGGCGAGCACCGGAACCTCGAGCTCCTTGGCCAGTCCCTTGAGCGATCGAGAGATTTCTCCGATCTCCAGGTTGCGGTTCTCTTGGCGGCCGGCACCGCGCATCAGCTGCAGGTAGTCCACGATCAGCAGGTCGAGCCCGTGCTCCGCCTTCAGACGTCGTGCCTTGGCACGCATCTCCAGCACCGTGATCCCGGCGCTGTCGTCGATGAAGAACTTGGTCTCCGAGAGCCGGTGCAACGCATCCAGCAGGACGTCCTTGTCCTTGTGCGACAGGAAGCCGGTGGCGAGCTTGTGGGCGTCGACCTGCGCCGTGGCGGTGATCAGGCGACGGATAACCTGCTGCACCGACATCTCCAGCGAGAAGAACCCTACGCAGCCACCCGCCTCGAGCGCCACATGCTGGCTGATGTTGAGCGCCAGCGCCGTCTTGCCCATCGACGGACGCCCCGCGATGATGACCAGGTCACCCGGCTGCAGCCCGGCGGTCATCTGGTCGAGTCTCGAGAAGCCGGTGGGCACCCCGGTGACATAGTCGCCCCGGCCCATGAGCTCCTCGATCTGCTTCATGGTGTCCAGGGCCACATCGTGCACCGACACGAAGCCCTTGCGGATCTTGCTCTCGGAGATCGCAAAGATCGCATGCTCGGCACGGTCGAGCAGCTCGTCGGTTTCCAGGCCACCGCCGAGCGCCTGCTGGATGATCTGGTTGGAGGCGCTGATGAGCTGCCGCAGCGCCGCCTTGTCCTTGACGATGCGGGCGTACTGGTCGACGTTGGTCGTCGACGGCAGGCCGTCGATGAGCGCGGACAGGTACGCGGCCCCACCGGCCCGGTGGAGCAGATCGCGACCTTCGAGCTCCTCGCGCAAGGTGATCGGATCGATCGCCTCACCGCGCCCAGAAAGCGCCGTCATCGCCTCGTAGATGAAACGGTTGGCCTCGCTGAAGAAATCGTCGCCCTGGAGCACCTGCGCCGCGGCATTGAACGCGCCGTTGTCCAGCAGCACGGCGCCGAGGATCGATCGCTCGACCTCGAGGTTGTGCGGCAGCGCGCGCTCGGTCGTCAGTTCCTGTGCCACATCGGTCTCCGCGGAAAGCTCCTGAGGCCACTGGCGCACTGCGCCCGCCGCCTCGAGCTTACGCAGCTTTCTTCGCAGCTCGTGGCGGTGTTTCTTGGGCAGTCCGGCCACGTACTCCTCCCATGTGGGCGGTAGCGTCGCGACCGGCGCCATGTCCTCTTCGGCGACCTCCACCGAGTAACCCTTGGCTCTGGCTATGGCCGGAAGGTGCTGGAGGGTCGGAGAGTCCTGCCGAAGCGAGGTCAGCTCTACAGTGCGCCACTCCATGCGCTCCAGCTGGTCACACAGGGCGGCATGA
>JACZXM010000098.1 GCA_022571615.1 Acidobacteriota bacterium
TTCCTGCCGGAGACCCGTGAATTCACGTATTCCGGACCCGGACCCGCTTATGCCAGAGACCCCGACCTCAGGCAGCAGAAGACCGACGTATTCAACGTCGGCATGCAGGTGCAGCTCTCCAACGATTGGGTGATCGGCGTCGACTATATCCACAAACGCGACGACGACATGATGATCACCAGCGACCTCGCGCAGCATACCTACGAGCCCTTCGAGTTCACCGACTCGTTGGGCAGCACGCAGACCCTGTACATGCGGACGGACGATAATGAGGAGGACTGGATCCTCACCAACGATGACTACTATTTCCGCAAGCACGACATGGTCATTCTGTCGCTGGAGAAGCGTCCGAGCGCGAACTTCAGCTTCAACACGTCGCTGACGTGGCAGAAGAGCATCGGCAACATCGAGAACACCGTCGGCGCTGCCTGGGGGTTCGGGGCCGTCGCCAGCAACGTCAACAACCCGAACTTCGACGGCCACCCCTACACCGTGGGTCGGCTGACCTATGACCGCGAGTGGCAGTTCAAGCTGGTAGCCAACTACCGTCTACCCGGGGGGATTCTGGCCGGTGCCTACTATCGGTACCAATCCGGCAGACCGTGGACACCGAGAATCCGGAAGTTTCGAATACCGGTCGACATGGACCAGCCGAATATCTTCAGCCTCCGCCTGGAGCCCCGGGGCAGCCGCCGGGCTGATGCGCTCAACCAGCTCGACGTCAGACTGCAAAAGACGCTGAACATAGGCGACAATCGGCTCGAGGTCATCCTGGATGGGTTCAACATAACCCAATCCGATACACCCACAAGCATCTACACCTTTATCAACCAGAAATTTCCCATCTCCGGAGGGAGCGCGTTCGGCAAGCCGTCCCGCATCATCGCGCCGCGCCAGCTGCGCCTGGGGATCAGGTTCATATTCTGACGCTGGCGGCGCTGCATCTGTGCAGGCGCAGACAGCCGCCGGGAACGGCGTTGGCGGTCAGAATGAGAAGCATGCCGACCCTTGCTGATCGTCCGCGACTTTCCTCGCGCTGGAGAGAGGGAGACCGGACATGGTGAACAGGACCACCGAACAGGATCCGCCCGTGGCCGGCGAGTACGATCCCATGATGGCGCCGCGCTACACCGATATCGCCACCTTTATGCGCGCCCCGCTCGTTCGCGATCCCTCTGAGGTGGACATCGGTCTTATCGGCGTGCCCTTCGACGGCGGGGTGACGAACCGGACCGGCGCCCGCCACGGCCCCCGCGAGATCCGCAACATGTCGAGCTTCATGCGCGCCATACACCACGTTACCAGGGTCAATCCCTACCGGCTTTGTCGTGTCGCCGATCTGGGCGACGTCCCGTTCACTCACGGTTTCGAACTGGAGGCGAGTCTCGAAGACATCGCCACGTTTTTCCGCCAGGTCCACGCCGCGGGTACCATACCCTTGAGCGCCGGAGGCGATCATTCGATCACCCTACCCATCTTCCGGGGCATCGCCACCGAGCGCCCGGTGGGCATGGTTCACATCGACGCCCACACCGATACCTGGGACCAGTTCCTGGGGTCCAGATTCACCCACGGCGCACCGTTCCGACGAGCCCTGGAAGAAGGGCTGCTCGATCCCGAGCGCTCGGTTCAGATCGGCATTCGGGGTGCCCAGAACAGCGAGGAGGGCTGGAAATTCTCACTCGAGAGCGGCATGCGCGTCATCTTCATGGAGGAGTTCACCGAGCTGGGCGTGGAGGCGGTGATCGCCGAAGCCCGGCGGGTGGTCGGAGATGGTCCTACTTACATTTCCTTCGACATCGATAGCCTCGATCCGGTCTACGCCCCCGGCACCGGAACACCGGAGGTGGGCGGGCTGTCCACCATCGAGGCGCAAGCGTTAATTCGGGGCCTACGGGGATTGGATCTCGTAGGGGCCGACGTGGTCGAGGTGGCACCGCCATTCGACCCCACTGGAAACACCGCCCTCGTGGGCGCCACGATGATGTACGAGATTCTCTGCGTCCTCGCGGAAGCCGTTGCCGCGCGCAAGTGTTGAGAACAATCAACGTCGTGCGAAAACTGATCGTCGCGGGACCAATCATCATCGCCATCGTTTCAGGCGTGCTCACCGCAACAATCCTCTCCGCACAAGGCGTTGCGCGCCGTCCCATGACCGTTGACGACGCCATGAATATGGTCCGTATTGAAGACGTGCAGATGTCGCCGGACGGCAAGTCGGTCTTCTTCTCCCAATCAGAGCTTGACTGGGACGAGAACAAGAGAAAGAAGACATTTTACGTGATTGGCGCCCATGGCGGACAAGCGATTCCATTCATTGGAGAGGCTGGCGGAAGCGGCTTTCGATTTTCTCCCGACGGCAAGTACTTGTCTTTTCTCCGACCTGTTGATGGCAACGAGCAGGTTTGGCTGTTAGCGATTTCTGGCGGTGAGGCCATGAAATTGACGAGTCACGAGAACGGCATCGTCTCCTATGAATGGTCTGCCGATGCAAGCAAGATCTTCTTCACGGCGGACGAAGCGATGAGCGATGAGGAGCAGCAGGAACACGATAAGGGAGCGGACGCGTATTACCTCCGCGAAGGTCCGAACGGCAGAGAGAAAGGCAGCTGGCGCAACCTCTGGGTGTTCGGCCTTTCATCGATGACGGAGGCACGCCTCACGGACGAGGAGCTCATCGTCGGTGATTTCGACGTGTCGCCGGATGGCGAGCGTGTCGTGTTTACAGCGGTGCGGCAACAGCTCGCAAACTACTTCTACCTGTCCGAGCTCTATCTGCTCGACACGCTCACACAACGGGTCGTTCGCCTCACGAACAATGCGGCTCCGGAGCAGAACGCCCTGTGGGCGCCGGACGGAAGGACCATCGTCTACCATGCTCCTTCCGACCAAGGTTACGATTTGACGCACGGTTTTCTGTGGATCCTGAACCCGGACACGGGTGAAAGGAGGAAGCTGCAAGGACAGAACCAGGGCCAGATCTCGAGCCTTACATGGATGCCGGACGGCAAGAGCCTTCTATTCAACGAGACACGCCGCACGAACAGCAATCTCTACCGGGTCGACATCGCCACCGGCAGGATCACGGACGTCACGAACGTCACCGGCACGCTCCGCGCCCGCGCCTTCTCGAAAGACCGGTCAAGAATGGTCTATTCATTCAGTGACTTCGACACCCCGAGTGATCTGTATGTGTCTTCAGTGGACGAGCTCGATCCGGTTCGTCTGACGAACGCCAATCCGTGGATCGAGCAAGAGATCGTGCTGGCGGAGGCTCGAATCGTCCGCTGGAAGAGCAAGGACGGCATGGAGATCGAGGGCGTTCTCCATCTGCCTGTGGGCTCCCAGGAGGGGGCAAGGGTTCCCCTCATCCTCCATATCCACGGCGGCCCGCCAGGCCACTTTTCCAACCGGTTCCGGCCCAACTTCCACATCTTCGCCGGCCTCGGGTACGCCTCCCTCGGGCCGAACATTCGCGGTAGCGACAGCTACGGTGACGATCTCCTGACCGCGCTCATGGGCGATGTCGGTGGCGGCGAGTACGATGACCTCATGACGGGCGTTGACTACCTGATTGATGAACACGATATCGATCCCGAACGGCTGGCTCTGCGCGGCTGGAGCTGGGGAGGAATCCTCGGCAGCTGGGTCATCACCCAAACCGACCGCTTCAAGGCCGCCTCCCTGGGAGCCATGGTCGGGAGTTGGACGGCAGAGACGGGACCGGGGCTCAGCTTCGATCTCAGGCTCCACTATATCGGCGGAGCCCACTGGACAAACCCCGAGGAGTGGCGCAGGGTTTCGTCCCTCTGGTACGTCAACAACGTCACAACCGCTACCCTGCTGCTCCACGGTGATCGCGACCTGGTCAGCACCCCCAACCAGAGCATGATGTTCTTCACTGCGCTAAAGGACATCGGTAAAGCGCCTGTGCGCTACGTGAGATTCCCGCGCGAGCCGCATGGTTTCCGTGAGCCAAGACATCAGCGCACGCGTGACATCGAAGAGATCAAGTGGATGCAGAAGTATGTCATGGGTATCGATTGGAAACCGTGGGAACGGAGATCGGAAGGGAAGAACGGTAGCTGAACCGCGGCTGCGGCTCCCGAGAGCGGGCCTGATGCCCCGCTGTGAGAATTCTCCGGGCCCCCCGCGCACCCTTCTAGATCCGCCAGAGAAGCGCGGCGGTGATTACGGTGCCGGCCAAGGCGCTGCCGTAGCAGGCGAAGCCGATCAGCCCTTTGATCTTCCGCAGGCCCATGTCGACGAGGGCGAACCTGAAGCGGTGTGCCCAGTGGAAGAACGACAGAAAGATGAACCCGAACAGGATCAGCTTTACCAGGAGATTGCCCGAAACGGCGGCGTGCACCCTATCGAAGCCGAGGGACTCCAGCGGCGCGAAGCCGAAGGGCACGAGGATTCCGGTGATGACGATGAGGATAGGCAGCAGGATGGCCGACAACATCCCGCCGGCCGAGAACAGTGACCAGGGAATCGGTTCGTTGGACTTGGCCATGGTGACTACGTTCCCAACACGGCCCAAGCGACGATCATCGACACCGCGAGCCATCCGGCGTAGTGAGCGCCAGCGATCATGAAGGCGGGAACACGCTCCTCGCCAAGGTGAATCACGATGACCTTGGGAGTCACGTTGAACCAAGTGACCGTGTGGTAGAGGGCGAGCACCAGCGCGATCAAATGCAGCGCGATGCTGGCAGGCGACATGATCAGGCCAATCGCGGCGTCGTAGGCCTCGGACCCCTGTCCGAGTCGATAAACCAGATACAGAAGGAACACGCTGTAGCCGGCAACGCCGACGCTGGTCAGCTCCCGAACCATGAACAGGAAGTAGGGCCACCGCTTGAGCCACCAGGGAACTCGTCGCCGATGGCTCAACTCTTCTTGCCCCAGGGCAATAGCAGCTCCTTGAAGTAATCGATCGTGCTGGCGACCTTGGCGCGCTGGATTGCGCCTGCCGGATCGACGTCCTTGGGACACACGGCGCTACACTCACCAACGAAGGTGCACTGCCAAATCCCTTCGTGGCTGGCGATCGCCTCTTGCCGCTGATCTCTCCCCTGATCGCGTGAATCCATGTTGTAGCGTTGGCCGAGGGCGATCGCCGCCGGGCCCAAAAACGTGTTGTCGTGCGCGTAGACGGGGCACGCCGCGTAACAGAGCATGCAGTTGATGCACATCGTGTACTGCTGGTATTCGACAAGCTGGCGCGGGGTTTGTAGGTATTCGCCTTCCTCGAGCGGTTTGTCCTCACCTTCCTTACGGATGATCCACGGCTTGACGCTCTTGAGCTTCGCAATGAAGTCATCCATGCTGAAAATGAGGTCCCGCTCGACCGGGAAGCCCTCGAGAGGTTCGATGCGGATCTTGCCGGTGTAGTCCTTCAGAAAGGCCGCGCAGGTGAGCTTCGGCACGCCGTTTACCATCATGCCGCAGCTTCCGCACACGCCCATCCGACACGACCAGCGGTACGA
Organism: Acidobacteriota bacterium; assembly: GCA_022571615.1. Classification (GTDB taxonomy): domain Bacteria; phylum Acidobacteriota; class UBA890; order UBA890; family WLXD01; genus JACZXM01. The sequence goes on from JACZXM010000098.1 coordinate 5,493, forward strand.
GAGCGTGCCGTCGATCTCGTCTTTGATGTAGTTGACGGCATCGAGAATGACCCACTCTGTGTGAAACGGAACCTCGTAGGTCTGGAAGGTCGGCTCGGAGTCTTGCTCAGGGCGGTACCGGAAGATCTCGAGCTCCATCGTTTTGTCCATCGTTAGTGCCTGTCTGCTCTCAACACCTATTTACCGTATACGCGTTCCTGGGGTGGCCACTTGGTGATGACGACATCCTTGTAGCCAATGCGAACTCCGTCGTCGGTGTGGAACGCAAGGGAGTGTTTGAGAAAGTTCTCGTCGTCACGATCGGGGTGGTCGGTGCGCTGGTGCGAGCCTCGACTTTCGGTCCGTGCCAGGGCACTTTGACCGATGGCGAGCGCCACGTCGAGCATGAAGTCAAGCTCGAGAGCGGAGGTAAGCTCGGTATTGAAGGTCAGGCTTCGGTCTTCGATCAAGAGATTCGAGAAACGTTGCCTCAGTTCCATCAGCTTGTCGCAGGTATCTCTCAGGCTCCGTTCGGAACGGTAGATGCCGGCGCCGCTTTCCATCGTCTCGTTCATCTCCCTGCGGAGGGTAGCGATCCTCTCTGTACCGCCCTCCTTGCGAATGAAATCCCGGGCGATGCGGTCCTGCTCGTCGGCGCCTTGCTTCTCCAGTGCTTCGACGTCCAGGTCTGGGTTCTGGGTTGCGAAGATAGCCGCCGCCCGTCCGGCCCGGGCGCCGAAGACGAGGAGCTCGGTCAGAGAGTTGGAGCCAAGGCGATTCGCCCCGTTGATCGACACGCAGGCGACCTCGCCTGCGGCGAACAATCCCAGGAGCGATGTGGCGCTGTCGGTGTCGGTGTCGACGCCCCCCATGATGTAGTGGATAACGGGGCGCACGGGAATGGGCTCGTAGACCGGGTCGATGCCGGCATAGTTCTTGGCCAGCTCGCGCACGAAAGGCAGCTTCTTGTCGATCTTCTTCTCGCCGAGGTGTCGTAAGTCGAGAAGGACGAAATCTCCGTGTGGCCCGGGTATCGTCCGACCACGTTCCATTTCCTTGACGAACGCCTGGCTGAGTCGGTCCCGAGGGCCCAGCTCCATACTCTTTTTCACCGGGTGCTCGGGGTCGGTGACCTGCACTGGCTTTCCCAGATCGTAGTCCTGCAAGTACCGATAGCCGTCCTTATTGACGAGGATCCCTCCCTCTCCCCGTGAGGCCTCGGTGATGAGGATACCGGTTCCCGGCAGTCCGGTCGGATGGTACTGGATGAACTCCATGTCCTTGAGGGGGACTCCGGCTCGGTAAGCCATGGCCATCCCGTCGCCGGTATTGATCGCCCCGTTGGTGGTGAACGGGAATACCCGTCCGGCCCCGCCGGTGCAGAGGATGAGGGCACTGGCGAGAATCGTCTCGACCTTGCCGGTTCGTAAATCGAGCGCGCTGACGCCCTGGCAACGTCCGTTCTCCACCAAGATCTTGGTCGCGAACGATTCGTCATAACTGACAATCGGGCTGTACTTGAGAGACGTCTGATAGAGCGCGTGCAACATGTGGAAGCCGGTCTTGTCGGAGGCAAACCATGTCCGCTCGATGTTCATGCCACCGAACGGGCGCACTGCAACCGTGCCGTCCGGTTCTCGGCTCCATGGACAGCCCCAGTGCTCGAGCTGGATCATTTCGGCCGGCGCTTCGTTGACAAACAGCTCGACCGCGTCCTGATCGGCCAGCCAGTCACTGCCGCCGACGGTGTCTCGGAAATGATCTTCGAGGCTGTCGTTGTCCTTGATCACTGCCGCGGCACCGCCCTCAGCGGCCACGGTATGGCTGCGCATCGGGTAGACTTTACTTACCACCGCAACGCTCAGGGAGGGGTTGGTCTCGGCGATGGCGATGGCCGCCCGCAGCCCCGCACCACCTCCACCGACGATCACCACGTCGTGCCGTACGCTCATGGGTCTAGTTACTCCCGGTAGTGCCAACGGCTCTCCCGCGCAGGCCGAGACTACCCCGGCAAGGCCTGTTATCGCTGTTCAACGGAGAGAAGCTCGCGCTGGTCGTGCCTAGCATACATCTGCCGCAGACGCGCGCAGACCGAAGTCTGGGAAGGGATGGTCGTTCTTGATGCGGTGCACAAGATCCAGGCGGAAGCTGGCTGCGCGACGCGATGGACTGGTACGAGAGGGCAGAGGAGCATCGCCCTACCGGCAACGACGATCCGGTCTTGCGCTGGAACACCTGTGTACGCATGATCCGCACGCATCGAGACATCGCACCGGCGGACGACGACACCGAGGCGCGGCTGATGCTGGAGTAGCACCTGCCCCGATTCCGGAGAGGTAACATGAGCATGGGCGAGACAAGCGTCGATAGCGGGTTCTCGGCCGGCGACTTTCGCCTGCTCGAGGAGATGGCGTTCGCCGGGGCGTCTGTGGCGCCGCACAGCGAGGCTCGGATCGAGGCCCTGTGGGCGAAAGCCGCGCGCCTTGTCCATCGGCTCGGCGAGAAGCTGTTCGCAGGTGAGCGTTTCACGGTAGCCATCTGGCCCGATACCGCCCAGGACGAGCGATTGCCTTTCATCTGGGCACGCTTGAAGCGAGCCGTTGGGGCGCGATACGCGACGCACATCGGTATATTCTTGGCGCCCGATCAATGCAATCTCTGCATCGATCTGGAGAAGGACCTGCTCGACGCTGGCTCGGCAGCGGAGCACCTCGACCAGGTACTCGACTTCTATCGCTGCAAGCTCGCTGAGAGCATCGGATCGCTCGGCCGCTCGGATGTGAAGGTCTGGACCGATCCGCATAACGTCGTGAGCGCGGCGGAGTTTCCGCGCCTCGACTTCGAGCGCTTCAGGATGCCAACACGGATACCGACCACCCCTGGCCGCGGATCGGCTACCTGTTCGATGCCACCGAGGTCCAGGCGTTCGCCGAGGATTGGGTACAAGAGACCGCGCTCCGAGCGATGCCGCTGGCGCGCGTCTATGACGCGATGATACGGGCATACCGCGGCGGACCCGAACCGCTGCGCTAGGGGATCCGGCGGGCGTGCGGTAGCCTCAGCGGCCACGGAGGGAACTCGGCTAGGCCCCTATCAGATCCTGGCGAACGGCGCCGGCGGCATGGGTGAGGTGTATGTCGCCGAGGACACCCGTC
>JACZXM010000099.1 GCA_022571615.1 Acidobacteriota bacterium
ATTTCCGAGTCACCCACGCTGAGCGTGGCGGCGACGCAGGCGGGCGTCATCCTCGGCACGGCCGCCTACATGAGCCCCGAGCAGGCACGTGGTAGGCCGCTCGACAAGCGTGCTGACATCTGGGCCTTTGGCTGTCTCTTGTTCGAGATGCTCACCGGCGAACAGGCGTTTTCGGGTCGGGATGCGGCCGACATACTTGCTGCGGTCATTCAAGGCGAGCCCGAGTTTGACCAGTTGCCTCCCACGCTGCCTTCCGCGATTCGCCGGTTGATCGAGCGCTGCCTCAAGAAGGACCCTCGCCAGAGACTCCGGGACATCGGTGATGCCCGAACCGAGCTAGAAGACATTCGCGAGCGGCCGCTGGAGGAGCCGATCCCCCAGCCTGCAACGGCGGGACGGCAGGCTCGCACAGCCCTGCCCTGGGCTTTGGCCATCCTTCTGGCAGCCGCGACGCTGGTGCTGTACTTGCGCCAACAGAGTCCCACGGAGTCGAACGTACCCGTTCGCCGCTTTGCGATCGAGCTCCCCTGGCGCGCGGTACCCAATTGGATCGATTTCATCGCCGCACTCTCGCCGCAAGGAACCCATATCGTCTACAACGGTCGCGTCCACAACCAGGTCGACGTTTACGTCCGAGCGCTGGACAACCTCGAAGCCCGACCGCTGGTCGACGCCCGAGGAGCGAATGAGTTCTTCTTCTCACCGGACGGTGAGTGGGTCGGGCTGTTCCACTCTGGGGGCAAGCTTCAAAAGGTCTCCATTCACGGCGGCCTTGCGCAGGATCTGACGAGCCTCGAAGACTTCCGAGTCGACGGCCTTAGCTGGGGGGCGGACGGAAACATCCTGATCGGCACGTTCTCAGGCCTCTACCGAGTGCCGGAATCTGGTGGCGCCCCACAGCCGGTAACGCAACTGAACACCGAGGCCGGTGAGCAAGGCCACAGGTATCCCTCACATCTGCCCGGCCGCAACAAGGCCCTTATCTCGATCTTGCGCGCTGAAAGCGATGAACAGCTCGCGGTCGTTGATCTCGGGACTGGAGCCATCGACCCCTTGCCGCTCTATGGCCTTCGCCCGGTCTACTCCGCGACCGGGCATATCCTCTACCGGCAGGGCTCCACGGTTCTTGCCGCCCGGTTCGACCTCGACGACCTCAGCACCTCTGGAGACCTCCTTCCGGTGCTCGAGGACGTTTGGTACGGACCGTACCTCTCCAACGACGGAACCCTGCTCTACGTCCCCGAACGAGGTGAATCGAACGCCCGACTGGTGTGGGTCGATCGAAACGGCCAACCGACGCCGATCCCTGGGGAGCGCCTGAACTACTCCCATCTGGACCTTTCGAGCGGTGGCAAGACCGCCCTGCTGAACATAGATTCCGACGTCTACGTTCGGGATCTCGAGCGAGGCACGCGCCGGCTCCTGAAGGCCGGCGGTGTCTGGTTTCCGATCTGGAGCACCGATGAGAGTCGAGCGACCTTCACAACCTTTGGCACCGGCGCCTTCGGAGAGCTTCGCGCTGCACCGACTCTATCCTGGCAGCTCGCGGACTCAAGCTCGGAAGCGGAGAACCTGCTGGAGATCGAGAGTCAGGCTCCCATATCCGAGGACAAGATGCGGCCCAGAGGCACGATGGTGCCGACTTCCTGGAACCCCGACACCGGCGACCTGGCTTTCTTCGACCGTGCCTCCGACATCTGGATCCTTTCGCCGGGAGGCGAGACGAAGGCTTTCCTCGAGACCCGTTTCAACGAGCGATCCGGTCGTTTCTCTCCAGACGGTAAATGGATGGCCTACGTCAGCGACGAGACTGGCGAGTATCAAGTCTACGTCGTGCCGTTTCCCGGCCCGGGTCCGAAGATCGCGGTATCGATCGAGGGCGGTCTCTCGCCGATCTGGTCCCAAGACGGGCAGGAGCTGTTCTTTCGCAAGGGCGGCAAGGTTTTGGCGGCTCCAGTGACATACGAGCCAGGCTTCCGTACTGGACGGCCCGTCGAGCTTTTCGACGGCCCCTACACGCTCGACCTCAGGGGGCACCAACGCTACGACGTCTCGCCGGACGGACAGCGGTTCTTGATGGTCGAGAACAGCGACGACTTCCGCGTCGTCATCGTCCTCAACTGGTTCGAGGAGCTGAAGCGGTTAGTGCCGCCGGGGCAGTGAACCAGGAGATCTGGACCCATAAGATCGACGGGCTCACCGAGAGCGACTTCGTCTTGGCTGCCAAGATCGACGACCGGCTCGCGAGCGTCCCTTAGGTCGTAGCCCGCCCGCAAGTTCTCTTCTCGCCCCTTTGAGCCGCTTCCGCATTGCGACTACAATCCTGTCAGTATTCCCCTGGTAGGCAGCCACCACAGTGGTCGGCAAGGAGTGATACACATGGCCAGAGTTGCGAGAGAAATGGTCGAGAAGGCGGGCATCGATGTCGACAAGTTGGTCGACATGCTCGTCAAGAACGCGTCGGCCGAGCTAACCACCTACTACTACTACACCATCCTCCGCGTGAACCTGATTGGCCTGGAGGGTGAAGGGCTCAAGGCGATCACAGAGGACGCACGCATCGAGGATCGCAATCATTTCGAAGCCCTGGTCCCGCGCATCTACGAGCTGGGCGGCGCGCTGCCTCGCAACATGAACGACTTCCACGACATCTCGGCCTGCCCGCCGGCCTACCTGCCGGACGACCCGACCGATATCCAGGCGATGTTGAAGGTGCTGGTCGATGCCGAGCGCTGTGCCGTCAAGGGCTACAGCGCGATCTGCAACCTGACGGCCGGCAAGGATCATCGTACGTATGAGCTGTCGCTCGCCATCCTGAACGAAGAGATCGAGCACGAAGCGTGGTTCTCCGAATTCCTGGGCGAGGGACCGTCCGGGCACGGGGGGGTGCGCCGCGAGGCCGGGCACTCGCCACACGTGTCGAGGTTCATGTCGTAAGGAGCGGCGATCTCTCGGCCGGCCTGGGCGAGGTGTACCGGGCGCGGGATACGAAGCTCGAACGAGACGATCCTCGGGCTCCCGGCGTCGGTACGGAAGGCTCACGGGAGACCAAGCAGCAGGCCGGGGGGGTCAACCGGCGGACCGTATCGCTTTGTTCGGCATCCGTTCTACTGCGCCACCATACTTCGCGACTAAATCGGAGCCGGCGCGGGGGAGCGGGGAGCTGACGCTGGAGAACGTCACCCTCAAGAGGGGTATCGACAAGTCCACCCCCAAACTCGCGGAGAGCATCCGGGGCGGCGGCATCTTCCCGAAGGTCGAAATCCACCTGACCGCTTCCTATACCGATGCCGGCCGAGTTACCTACTACGCGTATGAGCTAGAAGACGTCCGGGTAACGAGCTACAGGATCAGCGGCAGCGGTGAGGGGGACATTATCCCCGTCGAGGATCTCACGCTGAACTTCGAGGAAGTCAAGGTCACCTACACGGCGGGCACCTACGGCGGCAAGAGGGAGGAGAATTAGAACTCCTCCTCCGTGCGCGCCTCGCCGTTCACCTTGTGAATAGCGATGCGGCTCACGGCGAAGCCGAAGCACTGATCCCCAACTGTCGCGGCGGGATCTACGGACAGGTGATCGTCGAAGGAACCATCCACGCCAGCGACCCTGTCACCATCGTGGACGAGTGAGGAACGTTTGGGGACTCGACTTGAGTCGTTGGGCGCGCGCCTTGATGCAGATGATTCATCGCTATCCGACGTGAGATCGGAGCGCGGCTATTGGACAGGCGGACTGCGCGACTCCCGCGATCGCGGCAGGGACGATCGAACAGCTCACGGGGCTGTCGATTGGGCAGAAGATGCCTGGAGAAAGCAGTGCACCTATGGTTGCATACAGGCGTCTTCACCTTCAGCGAGGACAGTAGCGTGACTCGACAGTGGCTACCTGGGGAATCCCGGCCTATGCGGATTTCGGGGAACGAGCGATGGATGAGCCTGGGGTCGTAGCAGCGAAGCCAAGGGCCTCGGTGATCATCAGGTTCGCCGGTGACTCCGGCGACGGGATGCAGCTCACCGGGAACCAGTTCACCGCGACCTCGGCGCTGATGGGCAACGACTTCGCCACCCTCCCCGACTTTCCCGCCGAGATCCGGGCGCCGGCAGACACAGTGCCCGGCGTGAGCGCATACCAGCTGCACTTTTCGTCCGAGAGCATCTTCACACCCGGCGACGATCCGGACGTCCTGGTGGCGATGAACGCCGCGGCCCTGAAGGTGAACCTGCCGATGATTTCGCCGGGCTGCACGATCATCGTCAATGCCGACGGCTTCAGCGCCGCCAGCCTCTCGAAGGCGGGTTACGCCGAGCACCCGCTGGAAGACGGGACCCTCGACGCATACAGAGTCATCCCGGTCCCGCTCACCACGAACACGCTGAAGGTTCTCGCGGATTCCCCCCTGTCGGTGCGCGACCGACGCCGCAGCAAGAACTTCTACGCCCTCGGCATCACGTACTGGCTCTACTCGAGACCGCTCGAGACAACGGAAGAGTGGATCGAGGCGAAGTTCGCCAAATCTCCGGACATCGTCGAGGCCAACCTGACTGCCCTCAGAGCTGGATACGCCTACGCGATGGCGAGCGAGCTGTTCGATGCGCGCTACGAAGTTCCTGCGGCCCCGCAGGAGCCGGGGTTGTACCGCAACATCTCTGGCAACACGGCGCTGGCGCTCGGCCTCCACGCCGCGTCGGTGCGCGCCGGCATTCCGCTCTTCCTCGGTGCCTATCCGATCACACCCTCTTCCGACATCTTGGCCGAGCTGGCGCGTCTCAAGCCGCAAGGCGTAATCACCTTCCAGGCCGAGGACGAGATCGCCGCCGTGTGTGCGGCGATCGGCGCCGCCTTTGGTGGCAGCATCGGCGTGACGGCGACCAGCGGCCCGGGGATGGCGCTGAAGGGGGAGGCGATCGGCCTCGCCGTGACGACGGAGCTGCCCCTCGTGATCGTCAACGTTCAGCGTGGCGGACCCAGCACCGGTCTGCCCACCAAGACCGAACAGTCAGACCTGCTGCAAGCCCTCTGGGGAAGGAACGGCGAGTGCCCGCTCGCCGTGATCGCAGCTTGCAGCCCGGGTGATTGTTTCTCCTGCGCCTTCGAGGCAGTTCGCATCGCCCTGACCCACATGACCCCCGTGATCCTGCTGTCGGACGGCTACATGGCCAACGGCTCGGAGCCCTGGCGGGTACCTCGGGCCGACGACCTGCCGGAGATCCCCGTGAAGTTCCGAACGGAGGCCGAGGGCTTCGCACCGTTCCTCCGCGATCCGGACACCCTTGCGCGACCATGGGTTCGGGCTGGCACCCCGGGCCTCGAGCACCGGATCGGCGGGCTGGCACATGAGGACATCACCGGGAACATCTCCTACGACCCGGCGAACCACGAGAGGATGACGATCCTGCGCGAGGAGAAGATCGCCCGTATCGCCGACGACATCCCGGCAGCGCAGCCCTTCGGCGATGAGTCTGGCGACCTGCTGCTGGTTGGCTGGGGAGGAACCTACGGCGCGCTCCATGCCGCCACCATCGCAGCGCGCGACAAGGGCCTCAGCGTCTCGCATGTCCATATTCGCTACATCAACCCGCTGCCCGCGAACCTGGGGGAGGTGCTGCGGGCCTTCAGGCGCGTACTCGTTCCGGAGCTGAATCGTGGCCAACTCGATCTACTACTCCGGGCCCGCTACCTGGTCGACACCGTCAGGCTCAGTAAGATGCAGGGCCAGCCCTTCTCAGTCGGTGAGGTGCTGGCAGCCGTGGAGCAAACGTTGGAGGGTTGCCAAGTATGAGCGCGGAACCGACGGCAGCCGGCGCCCCGACGTACGGGAAGAAGGACTTCGCCTCCGATCAGACCGTCCGCTGGTGTCCGGGTTGCGGCGACTACGCGATCCTGAGCTCCGTGCAAAAAACCTTCGCGGGCCTCGGGATCCCGCGACACCAGTTCGTGATCATTTCGGGGATCGGCTGCTCGAGCCGCTTCCCCTACTACATGAATGTCTACGGCTTTCACAGCATCCACGGGCGAGCCCCGGCCATCGCCACCGGCTTGAAGGTGGCGCGCCCCGACCTCTCGGTCTGGGTGGTAACCGGTGACGGGGACGCCCTATCGATCGGTGGCAACCACATCCTGCACTCGATGCGCCGCAACGTCGACATCAAGGTTCTCCTCTTCAACAACCGAATCTACGGGCTCACCAAGGGCCAGTACTCTCCTACGTCCGAGGTAGGCAAGCGGACGAAGACATCGCCGTACGGATCGCTGGATCGGCCCGTGGACCCGATCTCCATCGCCATCGCGGCGGAGGCTACGTTCGTTGCCCGCAGCGCCGACGTCTACGGCCCCCACCTCGAAAACGTGCTGCGCCGGGCCGCCAGCCACCGCGGCTCCGTCTTCGTCGAGATCCTGCAGAACTGCAATATCTTCAATGATGGAGCCTTCGGCGATGTGACCGATCGAGCGACCCGCGAGGATGCCAAGGTCGACCTCGAGCACGGCAAACCGATGATCTTCGGGAAGAACCGGGATCGCGGAATCCGCTTGAACGGTCTTACTCCCGAAGTAGTGCCGATTGGTGACAACGGCGTCGCGGAGAAGGAGCTCCTGCACCACGACGAGAAAACGGCTGATCCTTCGCTCGCCTACCTCCTCAGCAAGCTCGGCCCACCCGACTTTCCGGTGCCCATGGGAGTCTTCAGGCAGCTTGAGGTGGAGACCTACGATGCGGCCGTTCACCGGCAGATCCGAGAGGCGGCTGAGCTGGAGGGCACGAAGGAGCTCGACGCCCTCTTGCGGGAGGGCAACATTTGGGAAATCGGCGACGGCGCGAGCGCCTGACGGACAATGCGGCATGAAAGGAGCGGGAAGCCATGATCGAAGGCTATGACGAAGACCTCGCCATGTACGAGGAGGCTAGGAGCCCCCGCACCAAACAACTCGACAGCCGGGTACTGCTGCGCCCCATCAGCGACCTCGACTACCCGACGACACCGGCCGCCGTCGCGCCCGACACCCAGGTGCGGGACGCGCTGGAGACGATGAGCGACAAGAACATCGGTGCCGTCCTTGTCGTCGAAGCCGGCAAGGTCGTCGGCATATTTGCCGAGCGCGATGCGCTCAGGAAAAACCTCTACCAAGGCACCGGCCTCGAGCGACCGGTTCGAGACTACATGACGCAGGAGCCTGAATGCCTGACACCGGATGATTCCATCGCCTTCGCCCTGAACAGGATGGTGGTGGGCGCCTACCGTCACATCCCGCTGGTGAACGTCGAGCTGGAGCCGGTTGGCATTCTGGTGATGCGAGACGTCATGGCCTACGTGGTCTCGTTCTTTCCGGCCGAGGTGCTCAACGTGCCTCCCCACAGCGAATACAACCCACCCAATCGACAGCGCGAGGGCGGCTAGCAGACGAGGGCGGCGCTGGAAGGGGTGTCAGGGGAGGTGAACGCAGCGGTTCTGGGGTGCCTGCGCAAGGATCCGGCAGAGCGGCCGCAGACGCTGAGGGAGCTGCGGGCAGCGCTGCGGGGCACAAGACGGCAATGCTGGGGCCTGCTCCCTCTATGAGTCGGCCCTCGCCGAGTGTACCCAGAGCAGCAGTAAGTGCGGGTTCCGTTGTTCGCGGACGGACTCTTGAACTCTTGTCCTGTGATGACAATTCCCGGCGGCTACTCGCTGGGCGGCAAGGCACCAGCACCGCAAGCGCCACGCAGCAGATAGCAAGGCCGGGGCTTGTTATCGTATGGCGAGACGACAGCGCGCGCCAGCGGCGTTAGCAGCAGCGCACGATCGGGCCTTGTTCCACAATCACCCTTCTGGCGAACCGACGGCGAGCCGCAGGACATCGGCATCGCGAGATAGCCAACGAAGAGGACGGGACGATGATCTCCATTGACGATTTCATGAACATCGAGCTCAAGACGGCACGGGTGCAAAGCGCCAAGCGTGTCCCGGGCACCGACAAGCTGCTCGAGCTGAGGGTCGAGATCGACGGTAAGGAGCGAACCCTGGTGGCTGGAGTGGCGGAGGTCTATGCGCCCGAGGAGCTGCCGGGCAAGAAGATCATCGTGGTCACGAACCTGGAGCCGGCGACGATCCGAGGCGTGCGCTCGGAGGGCATGGTGCTTGCCGCCGATGTCGACGGCAAGCCGGTGCTGGCGACCTTCGATCGTTGGATGCCGAGCGGCAAGCGCGTCCGTTGAGGCTGCTCGACTCGCACGCCCACATCGGCGAGGAGAGCTTCGACGAGGATCGCGAGGCGATGCTGCTGAGGGCCCGGGAGGCCGGCGTCGAGGCCATTGTCGTGATCGGCTACAACGCGCCCAGCAGCACTCGGGCGGTGGAGATCGCAACGGCGGCGCCGGAGGTCGCGACCCCATCGAGTCCGGCGATGGTTGCCACCGCCGGCTTCGCGCCGCACAACGTCCAGGAGGCCGACGATGAGGCGCGCTCGCAGGTGCGGGCGCAGCTGGGGGACGTGCGCGTGGTGGCGGTGGGGGAGATCGGCCTCGATTTTCACTACGACATGCCCCCCGATGCGCAGCGGGAACTGTTTGACGAGCAGTTACGATGGGCGGTGCAGGCGGAGCTACCGGTGGTGATTCACAGCCGTGAGGCCG
>JACZXM010000100.1:0-2550 GCA_022571615.1 Acidobacteriota bacterium
ATCTGCTGCGTTGCCCCTCCTTGACGATGCGCGGTGGCATCGCCGACGTCGCGGCGCCTTGCATCTGCACCCTTGGCGGCGTAACCAGACCCATCACACTTCCACCACGGCCTGCTAGCACTACGAGTCCGCGTGTTGATAGGTTCTGCGGGCCGGCACCGAGAGGTGACGATCCTGCTCGGCGATCCACGCGGTCAGGCGTCCGCCCCAAACACATCCGCTATCGAGACCGCGAAGACGGTCGCGTGAGACGATGCCACGTGTGGCCCAGTGCCCGAAAACGACCGTGCGTGTGCCCTTGTACCACTCGTACCACGGCTCCCAGGGTGGAGGTGGCGTCGGGTTGCCCTCGAGCGATCTCGGTGCTCGATTGCCCTCGGCGTCGCAATGGCGAACGCTGGTGGCGAAGCGAAGATCCTGCTGCTCGAATGGATCGCGCTTCCAGTCGATCGCGGCCTCGATCCGGGCTGCCGTCGCTTGCAGATCGTTCCACGCCGGATGCAGACCGGCATGCACGAGAGTCAGGTCATCCCAGGTCAGGATCACCGGCCGTGCCCGGAGCCAGTTCAAGAGGTCGTCGCGGTCGGGAGCGCGGAGGATCTCATCGAGGGTGTCGAGCTCCTTTTCGCTGCGGGTGGCGGCGGCGCGCCCGAGCAGATGCAGATCGTGGTTGCCGAGTACCGAGTCGGCGCCGACCTCGATGGCGAGGCGCAACGCATCCAGCGACCGCGGGCCGCGGTTGACCAGGTCGCCGACGAAATAGAGCGCATGGGCGGCAGGATCGAACTGAAGCAGCTCGAGCAGATCGAGAAGCTCGGTGGCACAGCCGTGCACATCGCCGATGAAGATGCGTGACTTGTGGGACCGGCTCATTGGTGGCTCGCGTCTTGGGCAGATCGAACCCGCAGGATAGACCGTTCAGCCAGCGCGGGCGTGCACGCAGCCGCGGTGTGATCCATCGAGTTGCTATGCTCTGTCGGCAAGCGCGCGCCCGGTACGAGATGGGTGGGAAGATGAGCAATAAAGACGCCAACTCTCGCAAGACGAACAACGATCCCGCCGCAGCACTGTCGCGACGCGACATGGTGAAGCTCGGGGCAACCGGACTGGGAGCGGCGCTGGTCGGCGGGGTGACCTTGCCGCCGGCCGCCGGGGCTCAGATCACGACCCAGGCCGACCAGATCCAGGGCTGGTCGGGAGCTCGAGTTCTGGACCGGGGCTTGGAGCTCGGCCCGGCACCGCCGCGACGTTTCGCGCCGCCGCCGATCGAGCATGTCCGGATCGGATTCGTCGGCGTCGGGGGGATGGGCACGGCGCACGTTGGCAACCTGACCCGCATCCAGGGATGCCAGATCACCGCGGTGTGCGACCTGAACGCCGAGCATGCCGAACGGGCCGCGGCAATCGTCCAGGAGGCGGGGTTCCCCAAGCCGACCCTGTATACGCGAGGCGAGACCGACTACCGGCGCATGTGCGAGAGCGAGGACCTCGATGTCGTGTACACCGCGACTCCGTGGCGCTGGCATGTTCCGGTGTGCCTGGCGGCGATGGAAAACGGCAAGCACGCGCTCTCGGAGGTGCCGCTGGCGATCACCATCGAAGAATGCTGGGAGGTGGTGGAAGCCGCCGAGAAGCACTCCAAGCACTGCATCATGATGGAGAACGTTTGTTACGGGCGCATGGAGATGATGGTGCTCAACATGGTGCGCCAGGGCCTGTTCGGCGAGATCCTGCACGCGGAGTGTGGCTACTTGCACGACCTGCGAGCGATCAAGTTCGCCGACCAGGGGGAGGGAATGTGGCGGCGGGCGCATGCCATGGCGCGCGACGGGAACCTGTATCCGACCCACGGCCTGGGGCCGGTGGCGCAGTGCATGAACATCAACCGCGGCGACCGCTTCGCCTACCTGGTGTCGATGAGCAGCCCGTCGCGTGGTCTGCAGGAATGGGCCCGGGAACATTACCCTGAAGGCGATCCGAAGCGACGCGAGACCTATGCCCTGGGCGATGTGAACACCAGCATGATCAAGACCGTCAATGGCAAGACGATCTTCCTGAGCCACGACACCAACCTGCCGCGACCGTACAGTCGCATCAACATGCTCCAGGGCACGCGGGGCATCTTCCAGGGCTATCCACACCGCCTGTATATCGAGGGCCGCGGCGAGCCACATCGTTGGGAGGAGGCCGAGACCTATCTGGAGAGCTTCGAGCACCCACTGTGGCGGAGGCTGCAAGAGGATTCCGAGGGCGCTGGCCACGGAGGAATGGATTTCGTCGAGGACTGGCGCCTGATCCAGTGCTTGCGACAAGGCATTCCATACGACATCGATGTCTACGACTCGGTCACCTGGAGTGCTGTGTGCGAAATCAGCGAGCGCTCGGTGGCCTCGGGCAGCACCACCGCGAGGGGCAGCTGGCGATAGGCGGTCAGCCCGTCGCATTCGTAGGGGCGCAAAGCGTCCTCGTCGGCGATGACGCCCTCGCCGGGGACGATGGCCCTTAGGGCCTCGATTACTCGCGCCCGCTTGGCGATGACCGTCTGATCGG
>JACZXM010000100.1:2560-8603 GCA_022571615.1 Acidobacteriota bacterium
TTCAGTTTCCCGACTTCACGCGCGGCGGCTGGAAGCAGTACCCGCCGCTGGGCATCGTCGAGGTGACTTGATCTCACCCGCAACTTCCGGGCGCAAACATCACCGCGGTCCTGGATAGGAGTATTTGGTGGCCCGATGAGTTCGGTCACGGCTGCCGCAGAGCGAATTGCGCCGCTCGTGATGCGCACCCCCTTGGTGCGCCTACACGTAGACGATGCGCCGGCCCAGATCTGGCTCAAGCTCGAATGTCTGCAGCCGATCGGCTCGTTCAAGCTACGGGGCGCGGCCAACGCGATGCTCTCAGTTGAACCAGACGTCCTGCGACAGGGGGCCTGGACCGCGAGCGCCGGCAACATGGCCCAGGGGGTGGCATGGTGCGCCCGGCATCTGGGGGTTGCGTGCACGGTGGTGATGCCGGAGGGAGCACCGGCGACTAAAGTGCAGGCGGTCGAGCGGCTCGGAGCTCGGGTGGAGAGAGTCCCGTTCCCGGATTGGTTCGAGATCTTCGAGACGCGCCAGTTCGAGGGCATGGAGGGGTTCTTCGTTCACGCCTTCGACGACCCGGCGGTGCAGGCGGGAAACGCGACCATTGCTCTCGAGATTCTCGAGGACCTTCCGGATCTGGACGCGGTCGTGATTCCGTTCGGCGGTGGGGGCCTGAGCGCTGGGATCGGAGCTGTCCTGCAGGAAGCGAGGCCTCAATCCCGGCGCTACGGTGTCGAGGTGCGAGGCGCAGCCCCGCTGGCGGCCGCCTTCGAGGCCGGGCACCCGGTGCACATCGACCACCGCCGCAGCTTCGTCGACGGCATCGGCGTACCGATGCTCTTTCCCCAAATGTGGGAGCTCGCGCATCGCGTGCTGAGCGGATCCTTGGTCGTGGGCCTGGATGAGGTCGCGGCAGCCATCCGGACCCTGGTGCGCAGCAACAACGTGGTGGCGGAAGGCGCCGGCGCCGCTCCAGTCGCCGCCGCCCTCGCAGGGCAGGCAGGCTTGGGCAAGATCGTGTGCATTGTGTCAGGGGGCAATATCGATCCCGACAAGCTCGCCGTCATCCTCGGCGGTGGCGTCCCTTGACCGGCCGTGGAGGAAGTGGCGGGGGCCGGTCGGGTCGACGTGTCCTCGCGCGCGCCGCTTGACAGCGGCAGCCACGCGTCCAACAGCGCCCCAGCCTGGCCCGCTGCGTGGAAGCAAAACCGCCTCTAGCGACGCGATACGCAGAAGGAAAACGCGCCGGGCGAGCCGGAATCATCCCGGCCCGCCCGGCGGCGTTGGTCGGCGCGGCTCGTTCTACCACGGCCTGCTAGTCGGGGGCCCCGTACTGCGAGGCCAGCGCCGTGAGCTCGATGAACTCCGGGTCGTCCATGAGGTCGGCGAAGACGTAGTCCTGCCGCGCCTCCCACATCTCCTTGGCGCGCACCGCGTAGGTCCTCTCGTACTCGTAGAAGTGTCGCCGCAGCAGCTCGAGGGCCTGGCGATGGTCGCCCGTCTGCGCGTAGATCGCAGCCAGGTTGTACGAGCCCTCCAGCATGCCCCTGTGCTCGGCTGCGATTTCGAGCGCCCGCTCTTGCTCGCCCATGTTGACGAGATAGGTGGCCAGGAAGACCTCGTTGTAGGGGTCGTCAGGCGCGGTTTCGAGTGCCATCTTGGCGTAGCCGAAGGCCTTGTCGAAGTGCTCTTCGCCGTTCCAGTAGACCGCCAGGTTGCGATACGCGAGCGCGGTTGGATGGGTCTCGATCGACTTTTCGATGAGCTTCAGGCCGCCATCGAAGTCGCCGCCGTGAATGGTCATCTTGCCCAGGCCGTGTAGGGCTATGGCCTGGGAGACGGTGTCCGCCGGCATCGCCAGCATCTGCTCGAAGATGCGGCGCGCCTCGTCCCAGTCGCCCGTGTGGTGTCGGTGCAGTTCACCGAGGAAACGCAGCGGAACAGGGTCTGCCGGATCCAGGCGTCGCGCCTGGTCGTAGTGCGAGAGAGCGGCCAGGTGGTTGCCACCCTCTTCGGCCGCGAGGCCGGCCTCCAGGTGCTCGGAGATCTGCTTCGTCGCCTCCGGACTGAAGTCCCACCCATGCACCGGTACGTCGAAGGCATCAGCGACGCTCTCTCCGAGCTTGGAGAGCTCCTTTGCGGCATCCCGGGCCTTCTTGGGGAAGAAACACTGCTGGTCGTGCACGGCGTGATAACGCTCGATGGCGTCGGCGATGCGACCGCTCTTGCGCAGGCTCTTGGCTTCGTTCATTTGCTGCTTGACGATCTTCTCGCGGCGCTTGTACTCGCTCTCGACGAGCTTCTCGACGTCGCCGCGCTTGAGCATCGGCGCTCCGGCCGCAGTAAGCCGCGCCACAACCACGTCTTCTCCGTTGGCGAGCAACGCCATCGGCTTGCTCTCGCGGGTCTCGAATCGATCGGTGAGGATGTCGTTCTGCGACGTCACCAGCGCCAGCGTGAGGCAACGGCTCGCATAGCCGAGCAGCTTGCGTGAACTCAGCAGGTCGGATTCCAGGGCCTGTTCGCGCGAGGTCGGGAACCAGTACAGAATCAGCTCCGCGCCCGGCGGTGCCGAGTCAGCCGTGGGACCGGCGAGCATCCAGGGCAGGTTGTAAGCGTTGCGCAGGTCCGGTGTAAGAGCGAGGCCACCGACATCAGCGCCGACACCTCCGACACCGCCGCCGCCGCCGCCGCCACAGGTGGCCAGCACCGTGTAGGCGTTGAGCGCAACGAGCAGCGTGATCGCTAGCGTGCGTAGGAATTTGCCAGGCATCGTCAATCCTCCTGTGTGGCTACAAAGTTGCTTTCAAGCTACGCCCGTAAGGGCTAGGCGTCAAAAACAGGGGAAGAAAATTGACGGGCGCACTTCCTTAGGAGATAGGGAGGTTGCCGTCGATCTGGTGAGGCGGCAACCTGCCGGAGGTGCCGCGGCTCATCCTAATGCGGCTCCGGCCGGCGCCGGGCTCGCAACACCACGTGCACCGAGTCGTTGCGCGGGTTGATGAAGCGGAGCGCCGTGCGACCTTCGGTGTCGACGAAAATCACTGCTGGCGTCGAGATCGAGATCAGCATCCAGCCGGCCGGTAGCGTCACCACGTTGCGCGGCCGGCCGAGCGTCCGGTCCCACACCAGCTCCTCGCCATCCAGGTAGTAGCGCTCCGCGTCCGTATAGGTCTCGACCACGCGCACACGGGTGCTGTGGCCCGGGGTGATGGCCTCGGGTAGTTCAGCCTGCACCACGACGGCGTCGTCCTCGAGCTGGCGCGAGTAGCTGCCGGCCTCGTTCACCTGCCGGCCGGTGAGGGTCTTCGCCGGCAGCCGCGCGCCGGTGTCGAGATCGAAGAAGCTGGAGTCGCGCACTTCCGATCCGGTGCGCACGAAATTGTGTACATAACGCTGTCCCGGGGTGTCGACCGTGAAGTCGTGCGAGATACGGAAGCTGTGGCTGCGGGGCGGGTTGAGCCAGTAGGTAATCTCTCGGTCCTGTTCAGCCCGGTGAGTCACGCCGGCGCCGCTGTCGTTGAGGGCGGATCCGCTGGCCTCGGACCCCGGGTCCGTGCGGGACTCCGGCGCGGTGACAGCCAGTCGCCGGGCGACGATGTGCACGCCGAGTGCGTCGTCGCGGTCGTTGAGAAAGCTGACCTTGGTGCGGCCGTCGGGCAGGCCGGAGGCGAGCGACGGCACCGACGAGGCGAGCAGTTCGTAACCCTGGGGCAAGATCACCGCGTTGGCACGAATCCCGAGGTCGCGCTTGAAGTGGATCGTGTCACCGTCGCGCCAGTAGGAGGCCGGATCGGCATAGATCTTGATGATGCGCAGCCGCGCCTCGCCGCCCTCGGGTACCGGCCTCGGCAGCTGCACCGCCAGGAAGCGGGACTCGTCGGGGGTGCGATCCGGGCGCAGACCGCGCGCCTTGGCGTCGGCCCCGGTAATCAGCTCCCAGCTCAACTCCTGGCCGGTGGCGCGATCGATGACGCGCTCGTCGTAGATCTCGGAGCCCGCCCGCACACCGTTCAGATAGGTTGTCGCCCCGGCGCGCGAGGTAGTGACGTCGAAGGTGATGGCGAACCGGTGAGTGTCGGGGTCGAGCAACTCGTACAGGGTGAACTCGTCGTCGGCCTGTACGGCTCCTGGTGCCGCCAGTGTGAGTAGCAGGATCACCACCAGCAACCGGCAATGCATGCGCATCAGTGCCTCCCGGGTAGAGGGTTGGCCCGAGAGGCTAACCGCGGGCGCGCTGCACCGCCACCATGGGCAGCGCACACGTCTTGGTCTCGGGCTTGGCGAGGTCGTAGCACGAGAACCATCGTGGCCTGCTTCAGCGGCCACCAGAGCTGCTGAAGCGTAGGCCCACATAGGCGCTCGTGCCCGGAGTTCCGAAGCCCCAGACCTCCTGGTAGCGCGTGTTGGTGATGTTGTCGACGCGTCCGATTGCCTGCAGCGTAGCGCTGAGGCGGAGCTGCGCGGCAGCGTTCCACACCGCGTAACCGGGGACCTTCACGGTGCCGAGTGTGCCGAAGTCGTTGCGTTCGCTCTTGAACCGTAGCTCGGTGAACAAGGTTGTAGCCGGGCGCAGTTTGACGTTGAGTGCGATCGAGCCCTGGTGACGCGGACGGCGCAGAAGCTGCTCTTCGCTCTCCACCGCCTTGGCGTCGGTGAAGGTGTAGCCAACATCGACGCGCACCTTCGGGTGCAGCAGGAAGGAACCCGTCGCTTCCAGACCCCGCGAGGTTGCCACGCCGAGGTTGATGAACCCGGCCGGGAACGCAAACTCGATCAGCTCCTTCAGATCGTTGTGAAACCATGTCACGTCGACGCTCAGCTTGCCGCGCATCCAGTTGCCGCCGACTCCGAGGTCCCACCCGGTGCTCTCCTCGGGCGCCAGTTCGGGGTTGCCGAAGCCAGGGAAAAACAGCTCGTTGAAGCTCGGTGCCCGGAAGCCCGTGCCCAACGAGCCGTGCAGTCGGAGGCCGTCAGGATCGTTGTATGCCGCCGTGACGCGATAGGTGGTCTTGCCGCCGAAGCGGCTGTGATCCTCGTAACGGATGCCGGCGGCGACGTGGACCCGGTCCCGGTACGAGAACCGATGCTGGGCGTAAACGCCGGTCACGTCGACGCGTTCGTCGAACCTGCTGACCCCGAACGCCGACGTGCCGCGCGAGTCGGCTCGCTCGCGACGCACCTCGATGCCGGCGGTGGTCGTGTTGTTGTCGTCGATCCGGAAGTCGTTCTGAAAATCGAGCTCATAGATCGAGGCATCCAGGTCGAAGGCGGTCTGAAACCCATCTGGTTCGACGGTGCCGAGCTTCTCGTCGGATGCCGAGAGCGTGAGGCGGCCGTTATAGATCCCGCGCTGGTACCGCAACGCCACGGCGCCGTACACAGCGCGGCGCTCCTGGATCGCGTTGAGGTCGTCGACTGGGCCGGCGAGGAAATCGAAGCCGTCGATGCGTGTGGTGCCGTCGAAACTCGTCAGCAACCCCTCGATGGCGAATCCCGTCGCTATCTGATAGCCCACACGCGCATCCAGCGCCGTGTTGCTGAAGCGGTCCGTCTCGCTGTTGCCGGCATGCTCGTCGGCAGCGGAGATGCTGGAGCTGTTGAACGTGTTGATTCCGAGGGCGTAGTCCAAGCTCCCAGAACGACCGCGAACCTCGGCCGCCGTGTGGACGGTGCCGAAAGCCCCACCCTCGACGCTGATGTCGATTTCGGGCCGGCCGACCCCCTTGCGGGTGATGACATTGATCACACCTCCGATCGCCTCGGAGCCATAGAGAGCGCTCTGGGGTCCGCGGATGATCTCGATGCGCTCGATGCGGGTGACCGGTAGCGCCGACAGGTCGTAGCTCCCGGTGGCCGGGGAGTTGGCCTTGATCCCGTTGATCAACACCAGGGTGTGGTTGGAATTGGTGCCGCGCAGGAACGCCGTGGTCGCCGCTCCCGGTCCACCCGTGCGTGCAATGCTGATGCCGGGGACTCTGGTCAGCGCATCCATCAGCCAGATAGCGCCGCTGGCACGGATCTGCTCGGCGGTGATGATGGTCACGCTCGAGCCCAC
>JACZXM010000101.1 GCA_022571615.1 Acidobacteriota bacterium
TGCCCTGGAACACTTGCGCCGAGCCGCCGGCGCGGGATGGGAGGAGCTCAATGCCACCTACCTGATCGGTCGGATCCTCTCCGATCGCGGTGACAACGAACAAGCGGTCGCGGCGCTGGTGCGGAGCCTGGAGCTGGGCCCCGATCAGCTCGACGCGAACTATCGCATGGCGCGGTTGCTGGCGCGCCTGGGTCGGCGAGAGGAAGCTCGCAAGTACAGCCAGGCCTTCAGCCGCCTGCAACAGGAGTTCAATGCCGCCGAGGCAGGTAAGAAACAGAACAAGATCCTGCGCAACGAGCTCGTTGTGGCGCTCGAGAAGGGCGATCCTGAGGAGGCCAACCGCGTTCTGGGCAACATGCTCAAAGCCTCCCCCGACGACCCCGGCACCCTGCTCCGAGCGGCCAAGGTCTGGATCTCGATGGGTGACGATCGGGCAGCCACCGACGCCGTGGTCGCGGCCTTGCAGCTGCAGCCGGACGAGTTCGAGGCCCTCTACCTGCGCGGCGTGCTGCTGGCACGAGAGGGCAACCTGAGCACCGCCGGGAGCGCCCTGGAAGCGTCGCTGAGCTCGAACCCCTTGTTCCCCGACACCTACGCCGTGCTCGGAAACGTGCTGGCTGAGCTCGGCGAGCTCGAGCGGGCGGTTGAAGCCCACCTTGCGGCGATCGAGCTGGACGCGGACAATCCCGCGTATCATCTGAATCTTGCGACCGTTTACTCCAGGCTCGGGCGCGAGGCTCTGAAGGAGCAAGCCCTGGCCCAATACCGTCGGCTCCTGAACCGGCAGGGCACGCACCAGCAATGAATCTCGTCTTCGTTCGAACGCAGCGTCGCGCCATGCAGCCCCCTGGCCTCGACCTCCCCCACAACGGCCGGCGCTGGCTACGGCACCTGGCAACATGGGTGCTGTGTGCACACCTGGGCTGGACCGGCGGGCTCGCGATCGGGAGCCAAGAGCAAGCGAAGCAGGAGCCATTCGAGGCCACGCTCTCGGCAGCGGCCACCTGGAATCCGACACCAGAGGAGCTCGACGAGGCCCTCGACAAGTGGGTTCGCCAGTTCGTCACCTACATCATCACCGATGAGGAGCGCTCGATTTTCGAGGCCCTGCCGACTGCCGTACAGAAGCTCGCGTTCACCGAGCGATTCTGGGACATTCGCGATCCAACGCCGGGCACACTGCACAACGAGTACCGTCAGGAGCACTTCGAGCGCTGGGTGATAGCGGTGCGGCGATTCAGCGCCGGCAAGCCGGGCTGGTCGACCGACCGTGGCCGTGTCTTCATCATCATGGGAGCGCCCAACAACCTGCAACGCAATCCGACCGGCCGCGGCCCTAACGAGCGGGCGTCGGAGGTATGGACCTACAACCTTCCCGTCAATCCGCTGCTCCCGGGCGTGCTGGACCTCAACTTCGTCGATTTCAAGGGCACCGGGGACTACGAGTTGGTCAGCGATCTGGACGCGGCGGCCTCCATCGTTTCCAAACAGTTCGGCTATGTTGAGTCGCCTCTGGATGTGTACGCATTGCGCCGCCACGCCAGCCAGATCTACGACGAGAACTTCTTGATCTATCGTTTCACCGATCCGACCGTGGTGGCGCAAGATTTCCTACAGTTCCAATCCAACTTGCGTGAGATTCTCCGCATCCCCGAGATCCACAAGGAACGCCTCGAGGGGCTGCGCCGGGGCAATGTGGAGACCGGCGTGGTCTTCGATGCCTTCCCGATCAGCCGGGCGGTGGAGTTCTACGGTGGAATCGCGGGCAGTACCGCCGTTCAGATCACGCTGGCGCTCGAGTACAACGAGCTGACAGCGGCTGAGGTGGGATTCAACAGTCACTTTTCGACCGACACCTACGTCGCGCTGGAGCGCGATGGCGAGGTCGTCGTGCAGGATGAGAAGCGGCTCAATTTCACCTTGACCGGCGATGAGCTCGAGCAACTCGGCGGCACGCAGATCCTGCACACCTTCCAGCTGCTCGCGCCGCCTGGTGAGTACGATCTCGTGGTCATGGCGCGCGACAACACCTCCGATCGCCTCGGCCGCCGGGTCGAGTCGGTCACCGTGCCGGACTTCACGATCCCGGGACTGAGGCTCTCGAGCCTGACGCTGGCCAGCCATCTCGAACCGGTTAATATGCGCGCCAACGAGACCCCACGCGATTTCCAGATCGGCGACATGCGCGTCGTTCCCAACGTCAGCCGAACCTACTATCAGGATCAGTCGCTACTGCTGTATGTGCAGGCCTACGGGTTGGCGCTCGATCCTCAGGCCAACACCAACCGGGTCACGCTGCGCGGGGAGATCCGTCGCAACGGCGAGGCCTTCCGCCAGATTCCGGCACAGTATCCGGCTCCGGCACCCATGACACGGCAGTCCTTTTCGCTCGGCATGCCGCTTGCCGGGTATCGTCCGGGCGTTTACGAGGTCGTGCTGGTGCTCGAGGACGAACTGGCTGGAGAGCGCGTCGAGGTGTCGACCGACTTCGCTGTGCTGCCCCCTGCACGCCCCGCAGGAGGGCGCTGAGGCCATGCCGACGCTCAGCGCCGACGAGCTTCGGCAGCTCGTCTGCAAGGCGGTCGAGCAGATCCACAACGACGGCCAACGGCCGCTGGCACCGGCGTCAGCCGCCGGCTCCAGCAGGGTCGTGATCACCGAGCACGAGATCGAGGCAGCCGCGGGCGGCAAGTTGTCCGTCCCGCCCGACGCGCTGGTAACGCCGGCGGCGCGAGATCGCGCCCGTGAGCTCGGCGTGAGACTGGTCGATGGCCCGGTACCGCACCCCTCTCTTTCCCCCGACCAACAGGGTCTGGCGGACCGACTGGCGGCGCGGTTGCTGGCGGATCTCTCGGGCACCGAGATCCAGGAGCTTGCCTTCTGGTGCTGGAACGAGGGCAGTTGTACGGATCCCGGCAGCGTCGAGCGCATCGTGCGCGCCGGCGCGGACCGCGTTGGCCTGCCGTCCTGCGCACCGCCGCTCGACGACGCCATCGCGCCGCTAATCGACCACACTCTGCTCAAGCCCGAGGCCACCGAACAGCAGATTCGTCAGCTATGCGTCGAAGCCCGAGAGTACGGCTTCGCAAGCGTCTGCGTGAACCCCTACTACGTTCCGCTGGTCGCCGACCTGTTGCAGGATAGCCAAGTTCGCACCTGTACCGTGGTCGGCTTTCCGCTCGGCGCCAGCATGCCCGAAATCAAGGCGGAGGAAGCCCGCCGCGCCGTCGAGCAGGGCGCCACGGAGGTCGATATGGTGATCAACATCGGAGCGCTCAAGTCGAAGCGCCATGACTGGGTGCTATGGGACATCCGTCAGGTCGTGCAGGCCGCTCACCCGAAAGCTCTGGTCAAGGTGATCCTGGAGACAGCGTTGCTCGAGCAGGAGGAGATCGTGCGTGCATGCACGCTCGCGCGGGACGCGGGGGCCGAGTTCGTCAAGACTTCCACCGGGTTCGGTCCGGGCGGGGCCACGGCCAAGGATGTGCAATTGATGCGCCGCACAGTGGGTCGCGAGATGGGAGTCAAGGCGTCGGGCGGCATCGGCTCGCGCCAGACCGCGGCCGAGATGATCGTGGCCGGGGCCACTCGCCTCGGCGCCAGCGCCGGGGTACGGATCGTCCGCGGCGAATGAGGTGCGAGCGCGACGCCGACAGCAGCCGCTCCCGGCGCGACCGTAGTTCTTGATAGGAATACTTACCAAGGAGCCGTCAATGAGTCAGGACGTGAAATGCCATCCGAGCTGTCCGCTTCGATCCGACCGCATCGAGACCTCCGGATCGGCGCCTGAGAGCGAGCACGGTCCACCGATCGGTGGTGTGGTGCCGTTCCGGAGCCCGCTGCGCGAGGAGGTGCTCGAGAAGATCTGCGATCACTGCTGGCAGGAGTGGCTGCGAATGCAGATCAAGGTCATCAACGAGTTCGCCCTCAACCTGGGGGATCCCCGCAGCCACGACATCATCGAAGCCCACGCGCGCGATTTTCTGGGCTTCTCCGAAACCCCCACCACCGATTTCAGCACCCTTGGCGAAACACCGCCACCTGGATCTGAGACCACCACGCATTGAGCACTCCACTTCAGAGTTACTGTGATGTTCGCGGCCAGGAGTTGCGGGTGAGATCACGCCGGGTCTGTCGGCGCCGGCACCGAGTCAGGGTTGTCGCCCTGCATTCGAAGATGGTCCGCCGGCGTGTCCGCATCATGCAGGATCCACGGATCGTCGACCTGTACCTCGAGCACATCCGAACGGTGCGCCTCCACCACGACGCGGGCACCGCGGTCCGAGGGCGCAGCCAATAGGTCCCCCCAAGTCGACCGGGCGAAGATCACCGGGTGCCCGCGTCGCCCACCGTGGACCGGCACCAGGAGCGGCGCACCCGTTGCAGCGAAGGCCGCGGCCAGGGCCCGTACGGTGCCGCCTCTGAACCGCGGGGAATCGACCAGGCAAAGCAGTAGGCCGCCGACCTGGGGACGCGCTGACAACTCTCTTACGGCCAGCTGCAGGCTGGAGAGCATTCCCGCCTGCCAATCCGCGTTCACCAGCACCGTCGCTGTCCCCAGATTCGTTTTCCGGCGGACGGTGTCGGCCTCGTGGCCCAGCACGACCACCAACGGATCGATCCTGGTGCTCTGGAGGGTCTCGACGATGGCCTCGAGGTAGGTTCGGGCACCCAGCACCAGAAGCGGTTTCGGTGAACCCATCCGAGTCGACCCGCCCGCGGCGAGCACCACCCCAGCCAGCCGCCGGCCCGCTGCCATTCAGCTTGTTCGGCGCCGACGAGGACTCGCCTGCAGCACCGGTTCCGAGCCTCGGCGCACGGCAACCATCTCACCGACCACCGCTATGGCGATCTCCTCGGGCGTGTCGGCTCCGATCGGGAAGCCCATCGGGGACCGCAGGCGCGCCAGTTGCGCGGCCGGAACGCCCTCGTCGGTCAACGTGCGCTCGAAGAGGATGCGCTTGCGCTTGCTGCCGATCATTCCCAGATACGACGAGGGGTGCGGCAACAGCTGCCGCAAGACGGTCAAGTCGTGATCGTGTCCGCGGGTCACGATCACGAAGTACGGATCCGCTCCCACCTCGACGCTCTCGAGAGCGGCATCGAAGTCGATCTGCTCGATGACGTCGGCAAAGGGCATTCGATCCGGGGATAAGAAATGAGCTCGATCATCCAGCATCAGCACTCGGAACCCCGCCACCGACGCCAACCGCCCGATGGCCTGCCCACAGTGCCCCGCGCCAAAGATCACCGCGCTCGGACGCGGCACCAGCGGCTCCGCCAGGTAACGCTCGCCACAGCTGCCGGCGCTCATCTCGACGATCCTCGGTTCGCCCTTGGCAAGAACCTCCAGACAGCGGCCGATAAAATCGCCCACCACGCTGCCCGCCGGCGCAACGAGCACATCCCCTCCCGAGTTCACGAGCACGTGGTCGGGGGCCTGGCTGTCGGCGACACGGTCCGCAGACGGCAGGCGCGAGGCCAGTACCTGCGAACGGCGGGCGATCGCATCCCGGTGCAGGCGCTCGAACAGACGCACCGTCGATGGCTCCGGCAGCAGCGCCGCCGTCAGGATCGAGACCGAACCGCCGCAGATGTGGCCCTGTAGGCCCTCCTCGATCTCGGTGAGATTGAAGGTGTCCACGTGGGCGCCGCCGTCGCGCAGCAGCTCCTGAGCCCGGGCATAGACCTCGGCTTCGAGACACCCGCCGCCGATCGTTCCTAGCGCCGAGCCGTCCTGTCGCACGACGAACCGGGCCCGCCGTCCCATCGGCAACGATCCGTGCCGTTGCACGATCGTACTGATCGCAATCCGCTCACCGCCCCTGAGAGCCTCGTCGATCTGGCGAATCAGCTCGTCCATGGGAAAGTCCTTCGCCCTGCACCGACGCTAGCAGCCGGTGGCAGAAATGGCGTGGGCTGCTCGCACGCAGGGGGACAGAAGCGACACCACGCCCGCCGCAAACGCCGTCATCAATGAGACTTGCCCCATCATGGCTGCGCAGTGTAGCACGGTGCCACAGCCTCACGACACAGGGCTGCGCAACGCTTGACCCCCCGTCAAAGGCGGCCATAGTATGGCACCGTACAGCCAACTGGAAGCAGACTGTGGCACCTTGAGGGCGGACGCATATGAGCGGCCCATATCAACGCGCACGCGGCGGGGTTCTGGAAGAGCTCACCCTGCCCGAGCTGGTCGATATCTGGGTTGAGCGTGAAATCGACAAGCGGCTCAAAGAGGTCGACTTCTTTCACGCCGACATCATCGACGGCGCACTGGGCCTGTGCCGCTTGCAGGTGATGCCACTGCGCGGCGGCGTGCATGAAAATCCTCGCAGCGTCGAGGTGCTGGTCGAGGTTCACGACCGGATCCAGCGACGCAGCACCATCGGCGCCTGGCTGGAGCGCAAGCGAAGCGGCGACGACCTGGATGCGTTCCGCCGGGCCTATGACAAGGCCATGGCCCACGCGATCATCCAGCTGCTGCCGGCCTCCACCTGGCGGCCCTGGCTCCGGTCGGCGTCCAGAGCCGTCTGACCCTGGCAGGACGTGGTGAAAGTGCCGAGGGGGGGACTCGAACCCCCACGGGCGTTAGCCCACATGGCCCTCAACCATGCGCGTCTGCCAAATTCCGCCACCTCGGCAATGGACCGCGAGCCGTGGGTGCACACCGGCCGCCCGGCGACTATTGCTGCCCCTGGCTTCCCTGCTCGTCGGGCCCGAAGGCCGACCCTTCTTCGCCCCTGTTTGTCGAGCCCCCTTGCTCGCCGGCCTGCTAGGAACCGTCAGCTTCCTGATCGGGCGTGACCGCCGGAGCGTTCGCGTCCGGCACCGTGGTTTCGACTTGAGCTGCCGGGCTGGGGCTCTCGAGCCCCTCGATCAGCGAGCTCTCGCTACGCCCGGTCATTCCCAGCGCCAGCGAGGTCATCATGAAGATCACCGCCGCGGTGGTGGTGGCCTTCTGGAGCAGCGTCGTTGCGCCTCGCATGCCTAGCGCTGTCTGGCTGCCTCCACCGCCAAACGCACCGGCAAGGTCGGCCGCCTGGGCCGATTGCAGCAGCACCACGAAAATCAGAAACAGGCACGCCGAAACGTGAATGCCGACAAGGACTATGGTCATTACAGAATCCTCTCCAGAGGATCTTCATCAGGGTGCCCCGGGCGCCCATGGTAGGGGCTATCCTCGGCGGCCAGGAAGAGCTTGTAAATGTACCATCGGCGGCTGCCGGCAACCAGCCACCCGGCAGTAGGCTGCCAGCCTGTCGACCCCATGACCCGCGTCATCGTGCCACCGCCCTTATGATGCCGGCGAACGAGTCGGCGTCGAGACTCGCGCCACCGATGAGGGCACCGTCGATGTCGCGCTCGGACAACAACTCCGCCGCGTTGCCCGGCTTGACGGAACCGCCGTACTGAATCCGAATGCGCGCTGCGTTCTCAGGCCCGAGCAGATCCGCCAGCAGACCGCGGATGAAAGCATGTGCGTTTTGCGCCTGCTCGGGAGACGCCGTGAGCCCCGTGCCGATTGCCCACACCGGCTCGTAGGCCACCACGATGTCCCCGGCCCGCTGGCGTGGCAGTCCTTGTAGGGCCGCGCGCAGCTGCCGTTCGATCACGGGCTCGGTATCGCCGGACTCGCGCTGCTCACGGGTCTCGCCGCAACACAGATACGGAATCAGATCGTGCGCCAGCGCCGTACGCAGCTTGCGGCCAACGAGCTCGTCGGACTCTCCGAAGATCGCACGGCGCTCCGAATGCCCCACAAGCACGAACTGCACCCCGAGATCGACGAGCATCACGGCCGAGATCTCGCCGGTGAAGGCCCCTTCCTCGGCCGGGTGCATGTTCTGTGCCCCGAGCCCAATGCCACCGCCGGCCAGCGTCTCGGCCGCCGCCCCGAGCGCGGTGAACGGCGGCGCCACCGTGACGTCGACGCCACCGACGCCGTGGAGTTGCTTACCTAGCTGCGTCAGCAACGTTCGTGTCGCCGAAGCGGTTTTGTGCATCTTCCAGTTGCCCGTGATCAGCGGCCTGCGGTCGCCCATACCCACCCCCTGCTCTAGCCTGTATTTCTCAACGGGTTGTTACTGCAGGCTAGCGTCTCTCCGTCAGCGCTGCCACACCCGGAAGTATCGCCCCCGACAGTAGCTCGAGCGAAGCCCCGCCTCCGGTTGAAACGTGCGTCACGCGGTTGGTGATCCCGGCGCGCGCCGCCGCCGAGGCCGTGTCACCTCCGCCGATCACGGTGAACGCCGCGGCCCCCAGGGCTCCGATCGCCTCGGCGACTCCCTGTGTTCCCGCTGCGAAGGCGGGCCTCTCGAACACCCCCATCGGGCCATTCCAGACCACCGTTCGGGCGCTGCCGATCGCTCCCGCGAAGCGCTCCGTGCTGCGTGGCCCGATGTCGAGTGCCATTTGATCTCTGCCCACATCATGGACGATTTGTGCCCGCTCGCCGGCGTCGATCTCCGGAGCCACCACCAGATCGCTAGGCAGGACCAGCTCGACGTCGGCTTGCGCTGCTTTTCGCAT
>JACZXM010000102.1 GCA_022571615.1 Acidobacteriota bacterium
GGCAGGATCAGCCCGGTCTCCTCGGCTACCGGTATGAAGTCTTCCGGGACGACGATCCCGCGCTCCGGATCGTTCCAGCGCAGAAGCGCTTCGACGCTGCGGATTCGCTGCGAGACGCTGTCGAAGATGGGCTGATAGACGAGCTGAAACTGCTCTTTTTCGATGCCGTGGTGCAACTTGCTGGCGAGCTCGAGCCGTAGCGCCGAGTGGGTATTCATGCGCCCGCTGTAGAACAGGAAGCCGTTACCTCCCTGCCGCTTGGCGTGCGCCAGCGCGGTTTCGGCCCGGCGGACCAAGGCCTCGGCCTGATCGCCGTCCTCGGGACACACCGCGATACCGATGCTCACCGAGACTAGGATCTCGGCTTCGCTCAAACCGTACGGCAGGCCCAGCTCGCTCACGATCCGCTCGGCCACATGCGCCGCCTCCGCCTCGCTCGAGAGATCCTGGAGAGCGATGATGAACTCGTCGCCGCCGCATCGCGACAGGGTCGGCCGGGCGGGCGCGTTTCCCCGTGCCACGGTATCGCTGATCCGCAAACAGGTCTCGAGCCGGGTGGCGACCTCCCGTAGTAACTCATCCCCCACGGCGTGACCGAACCCTTCATTAATCGCTTTGAATCGGTCCACATCCACGTGCAGCACAGCAGCGTGGTGGCCGCTGCGACGGGACCGTGCGAGCGTCCGCTCGAGCCGTTCGTGGAACAGCTTTCGGTTCGGCAGCCCGGTCAACACGTCGCGGTAGGCGAGAAAACGAATCTTCGCCTCTGCCTCCTCACGGTCGGTGATGTCCTGCACGGTGTCGACCACGCGCATCCCCTCGCCATGCACGGCGGGAAGCATCTCGGCCTGCTGGCACAGGTGTCGGACGGCGCCATCGGATCGTCGGATACGGTAGTGGACCAGCTCTGGTGCGGTGCCGGCGACCACCGTCTCGAGGGTACGTCGAAGCTTATCCTCGTCTTGCGGATGCACGCAGGCTAGGAGCTCGTCTATGCTCACTCGCTCCCGCGGCTGGAGGCCGAAGATATGTGACATCTGATCCGAGCACAGGAGCTTGCCGCAGCCTGGATCGAATTCCCAGTAGCCGAGCTTGCCGATGGCGGCGCCTGCGAGCAGGCGTACGGCTGAATCGTCGTCGACGATCAGAACGTTCGGGGGCGGGTGATCCGCACTGGTCGATTCGGGTGCCATGGGGCCTCGGACTTTCGGCTTTGGCAAAACACACCCGCATTCTAATCGATATGAATAGATCTTCAAAGACTCTATATAAATGAATTAGATATTTATCACTGCTAATAGATAGTATTAGCTATCTAAACATGTTGTAGCACACATCATGCCTGCCAGCTGAGCTCAGCGCCTGCCACCTGCCAGCTTGCGGGCCACCGGCATCGCGCGCAGGGCCATCATGGCTCGAATGCCGAATGCCGGCCCCACTGCCAGCAGCGCGAGCGCTAGCCACCAGCCGTCGGTGGCGGCTGCCGTGGGGACCAGTCGGATGGTCAGCGTGGTGAGGAGGAAGCCGGCCGCGGTCTGGGTGGTCAGTGCGGTCCCCACGTAGGCGGGATCGCTCAGCTCGCTCACCGCTGCACTGAATTGCGCGCTATCGGCAACGACCGCAAAGCCCCACAACAGGCAAACTGCGGTGAGCAGCCAGGGCGAAGCTCCCAGAGATCCAGCGACCAGTGCGCAGGCTCCCGATACCAACATGCTCACGCTGGTGACTAGCGTTCGGCCGACCCTGTCGGCCACCACTCCTGCCACCACGCACCCGAGGCCACCGACCGCTATGATCATGAAGCCCGCCACCCTCGCCGGCCCCTCCCCTATGCCGTTGGCGCGGTAGACCTGTAGCAGGAACAACGGTACCCATGTCCACATCGCATACAGTTCCCACATGTGGCCCAGATACCCGAAGTTGGCGCGACGCAGCGCCGTATCGCTGAAGCCACGTGCCGCTTGGCGCCAGTCGAAGCGAGCCGTCACCGGCAGGTAAGGTCCCGGGCGGACCCACAGGCCGATGATGCCGGCCCCCACCAGCGCCGAGATCGAGGCCGCGATCAGCACCGCGGGCCAGGGTGGCAGGCCTGCCTGGCCCGGGAATAGCGGCAGGACGCTGAACAGGTGCGGCAGCGCCGAGCCCACCGTCGTTGCGCCCACGAGCACGCCGATCGCCATACCGCGGCGGTGCTCGAACCAGCTGACCATGAGCTTCATCGCCGGTGGGTAGACACCGGCGAGACAGGCACCGGTCAAGAACCGTAGGGCGAGAGCCACCCCGAACGTCGGTCGCAGGACCGCGATCGCACCGTTGGCGAGCGCACCCAGCACAGCGCCGTATTGCACAACCCGATGGGCCGGCATGCGATCGGCCAGGTTGGTGAGCGCAGACGCCACCGCGCCGGCTACGAACCCCAGTTGTACGCTGACCGTGAGCCACGATTGCTGGGCCGCATCGAGCGACCATTCGACCGTCAACTGCGGGATCACGGCGGAGGCCGAGAACCACAGCGACATGGCCAACAGCTCCGCCACGGCCACGGCAACGAGCACCTGCCACTTGGATCCCATCACGGCATCATAAACGCTGGCACAATGGCTGCCTGTGACTCAATACCCGGTGAGCTCGACGAAACCCAGGCCCTGCACCCGAGTATCACCGTGTACGCCGGCGACCTCTACCGACCCTTCCCAATAGCGGAACGCCAGCTCGATCTCCTGGTCGGCGAGCCGCGGTTGCACCGTCAGGAGGATCCGAGCCGATGGAACCTCGATCCGCCAGCGCGCCGGGTACCGCGCCCCGCTGTGCGGGCTGACCCACCGCTCGAGCACCTGCACCGAGAACGCCTCTGTCGGCAGATACTCGCTGCTGCCGTCGGGGGCCACGAGCGTGCCGCTGCTGGCGCCGTCGGCGCCACCGTCGGCGCGGCGCATCACGTACAGCATCAACTCAGAGCCATCGTCGAGTTGTAGAGCGAACCAGTCCCACCCGATCTGCTGCGGTTCGAGCGCGCTCGTGCTCCACTCGCGATCGAGCCAGCTGTGCCCCTCGACTGCGGTTCGGATCCCTCCGACGGTGACCGTACCCGAGGTGTCGATACGGGTGAAGCTGTAGTAGTAGGAGGCGCTGCCGGGACGGCTGCCCTTGCGGCTGAGTCCTCGCTTGCCGTGAAGGACGACCGGCTTGGCTGCTCCCAGGATGAGATCGATCTGCACTTCTTCCGCCCCAGCGCGTACCCGTAACGGCAGCACCGCCTGCGCTGACCCGCTGGGTGCCTCATCCGCAGGTTCGACGGACTCCATGGACCAGTCGTCGATCCACACCCGGAACGGCCGCGCACGGGCACCGGCCAACTCGAGCGCTGAGCGGCTGAACCGATCCGCTGCCCGGAACATGCCCGCGGCCAGATCGCCGAGCGCGAAATGCGCCATGTAGGCCTGTCGCGTCGCCCACGCGGAGCTCCGGGGCAGCGCCTCGGCCGCGAGCGAGGTGCGGAAGAAGGTGAGCTGGTAGCCGAATTCACGGCCGTCGGCGGCCGCCAAGTTGCCGGTCACGTACCACCACTCGTTGCGGTAGTCGGGATGAGGGCCATGATCGCGGGGAAACAGGAACTCGCGCGGCTCCAGCGCCTGGGCGAACCCGGTGGCCTCGCCGCCGAGCACATCCAGCAATGCCGGAGAACCCGCCTGAAGCTCATCGCGCCCCGGACCGCAAGCGGCAATGAGCACCACCAGCCCGGTGGCTAGCAGCTCGTGCCAGAAGTGGCGTGGGCCGCGTTGCGTCGACAAGGGCTGTCTCATCTCACTCCTGCCGCAGCGCCGCCGCTGGCGGCGTACGCGCCATCCGGGCACAGGGATACAGACCCGCCAACAAGGCCGCGATGACCGCCACCACCACCGACTGCCACAGGATCTCGGGCGGCACGTCCATCTGCAGACTCCAGCCGAAGGACCGCTTGTTGATCACGTGGATCATCACCCAGGCGAGGACCAACCCGACCGGCAGGGCCAGCAGCCCGGAGATCAGACCGAGTAGCCCCGTCTGGGCGGTAACCACACCCCACAATTGCCCTGGAGTCAGGCCCTGGGCACGCAGGATGCCGAGCTCCCTGACCCGTTCCAGCTGCATCGCCATCAGCGCGCTCAGCACTCCGACGAAGGCCACGACCATCACCAGCATCCGCAACACCGAGGTGATCAGGAAGGTGCGGTCGAACACCCGCAACGACTGCTCACGCAGCTCGGCGTTGGCAATCACTACCACCTGCTGTCGTGGGGCGAACAGGCGCCGCACGTGTGCCGCAACCTCGTCGCGGTCAGCTCCGGGACGAGTGTAGATCGACACGCCCGAGGTGCCGCGATCTTGCCAGTGCTGCTCGTAGGTCTGACGGCTCAGCAGAACCGCTCCCTGATCGCTGGCGTAGCTGTAGTACACACCCGCGACCGCGAACGAGCGCCACCCCGAGTCCGTCGGCAAGTCGATCACCGAGCCCGGCACGACTCGCCAGCGGTGGGCAAAGGGCTCTGAGACCAGAACAGCACCGGCACGGAATTGTGGCCAAGCAGTCGCCCCTCCCGACTGGAGGCGGTAGGCGCTCTCGGCGCCAGCCTCGATCTCCACCGCCAGCAGCCTGACCGGACCGGCGGTAGTCTCCACCTGCACCCGGCGCAAGGTCTGGATCCGGTCGATGCCGGGATTCTCCAGGAGGCGACGGCGCAGCTCCTCATCGAGCGCCAGATCGCCCACGTCGCCGCGCACCGATACCGGCGAGACGTACAGATCCGCCGCCAGCGTGTGCTCGAGCCATCGCTCCAACGTGGTACGGAAGCTCGCCACCATGACGCCGACACCGATGATCACCGACACCGCGATCATCAGCGCCGCCACCGCGACCGTCGTGCGGCTGAGATGGGCCGTCACGCCGCGGGCCGCGATCTTCCCGATCACACCGAGCGCCGCCCGTAGTGGCCAGCCCAACAACCAGCTCAATCCAACCGTCGCAGCGGGACTCAACAACGTGAACCCAAGCAGGAGCAGGAACAGCGCCGCAAAGGTGATCCCGAGACCCGCCTCCGGAGCGGCCAGCCCGGCGGCACCGACCACCACCACAGCCGTCCCGGACGCGGCCAGCCGCGGCACCAGCCGGCGATGGCGCCCCTCGAGCGCCGAACGCATCATGGCCGCACGCGGCGTCGTGCGCGTGGCCTCCAGAGCAGGGGCGAGTGCCGCCAGCAGTGTCCCTCCCATCCCCAACACGACTCCTGCCGCCAGGCTGGTCGGCGCTAGCGCCAGATCACGCACGGCAACCACGAAATACAGATCGTTAATCGTGCGGGTCACCAGCCGCACGAGCCCACTCCCCAACAGCACGCCCCCCGCCACGCCGGCCAACGTTCCGAGCGTGCCGACCCACGCGGCCTCCAGGAGCACGGTCCAGAAGATCTCCCCGCGCGTAACACCGAGCGCACGCAACGCCCCGATCAGACCGCGCCGCTGTACGACCGAGAAGGTCATCGTGTTGTAGATCAGGAACATCCCGCACAGCATGGCCAGCAGGCTCATGGCCGTGAGGTTGAGGCGAAAGGCGCGTGTCATCTGGATGGTGGAGTCCGTCCGAGCGGCCGCCGAAACCAGCATGACACCATCGGGCAGTCGGGCTTGTAGCTCAGCCACGATCGCCTCCGACGCCTGGCCCGGCAGCACGAGATCGATCCGGGTCAGCCGCCCCTCCATAGAGAGGATCTCCTGGGCGGTGGAGATATCGGCCAGCAGCACATCGCGAAGCCCGGCTTCCTGCAAACGCGAGACCGACCGCAGGCGCCCGATCAGTTCCACCGTCCGGATCCGCCCCGCTACCACAAGCTCGAGCTCACCTCCGGGCACCAGATCCAGATCGGCTGCCGTGGAGGCACTCGCGACCACCGTGCCGGGAACGGCGATCAAGGAGGCTAGCTCGAACCCGCTAGCGTTCTCACTCTGGTCGCGTCGTGCCGCGCCGCCGGTGCCAGCGAAGTAGGGCCGGACATCACGCTCGGCGAACGGGTCGACTCCCAGCAGCCGCAGCGTCAGGCCAGGATGCCCCTGCACCCCAACGTAGCCTTCCACCACCGGGGCCGCCGCGCGCAGCCCCATTTCGGAACGCAACCGCCGGTAGAGATCTTCCGGCACCCCCCCGCTCCCGGCAACGACCTGGTGCGTCGTAGCGCCGGTCACCGCGGCAGACGACAGCTCGAAGGCCCGGCGCGCGCTCCCGGTCGCCAAATTCACCGCCACCGCCACCGCCACTCCCAGCGCGACGCCAAGGATCGAGAGCCCGAACTGCCATGGGTGCTGGCGCAGGTACCGCGCGCTGGCTCGTCGCAACAGCGGTGACGGAAACGAGCTCATCCGCGCCTGGCTCCAGGGGTGACATCGACCGCGACCCGTTCAAGCCGAGCATCGCGAATCGACCAGAGTGCGTCGGCGCGGGCGGCAAGCTGGCGCGAGTGAGTGGCCATGATCAACGTGGCGCCGCGCTCGCTGCGAAGCGACTCCAACAGTTCCATGACCTGGAGCCCGGTCTCATGGTCGAGATTGCCCGTTGGCTCGTCGGCCAGGATGACCTGCGGCGAGTGCACTAACGCTCGAGCAATCGCCACCCGTTGCTGTTCACCGCCCGAGAGCCGGTCCGGGAAGCTGTGTCGGCGTTCCTTCAACCCGACCCGCGCCAGCAGGTCCAATGCCGCCGCCTTGGTGTGCTGGTCGAGGCTCCCTTGGAGCTCGAGCGGCAACAGCAGGTTCTCCTCGACGGTCAGCGTCGAGATCAGGTTGAAGAACTGGAATACCAGCCCGATGTGCTGGCGGCGGTGCAGCGTGCGCTGCCGTTCTGACAAATGGTTGATCACGGCCCCGGCGACCTCGACCTCGCCGGCGTCGGGCAGGTCGATACCGCCGATCAGGTTCAGCAGGGTGCTCTTGCCCGACCCGCTGGGTCCGAGCAAGGCGATGAACTCACCTGCGCCAACGGTGATCTCGACGTTCTCGAGGACCGAGTGCTCGATCTCGCCCTCGCGGTACGACTTGCTCACGCCGCGCAAGGCGACAGCGCGTCGCATGGGCAACGCGGTCTAGTTCGAGCCCAACGCCGCCACCACGCGTGCGAGCAGGCCGTCCTGGGTTCCGCGCTGGATCCAGCGCACCACCACCACCAGATCGTTGTCGGGATCGACCCAAACCAGGTTGTCACCGCCGCCGCGAGCTGCGAACGAGCGGTGCGACACGCTCGGCCACAGGCCGCCGTCGGCATTGAGCCACCACATGTAGCCATAGGTGGGATTGAGCTGTCCGGGGGTGGTGGCTCGGTCGACCCATTCCTCCGACAGGATCTGCCGGTCACGCCATTTCCCACGACGCAGGTACAGATAGCCGAAGCGCGCCAGATCGCGCGTGTTGATCCACATGCCGCCGCCCCAGTGGCCGCCGCCGCTTACCGATTCGACCTCTTGACCGTCAACGTCGACCGAGGAGTTGCGGTACCCATGCCAACGCCAGGAGTGGGTGGTCCCGATCGGCGTCATGACCTCGCGCTCCAGCACATCCGGCAGCGCTCCTCCCCACACCCGCAAGGCGGACAGCGCCGCGCGGTTTACCCGCACGTCGTTGTATTCCCAGAATTCGCCCGGAGCCTGCAGCTCGCGGTCGCGGCCCTCACGACGATCGGCTGTATCCGGCTTGCCCCAAAGCTCCCCTTCCCACTCGCTGGTTTGTTGCAGCGTCTGGTGCCAGGTGATCGTCGCGTTGTGCTCGGAGTCATACCCGCCATCGTGAACGAGCTCCCCTACCGCTTCGTTGACCTCGGATATCAATTCTCGATCCAGCGCCAGACCGATGACCGTGGCCAGGAAGCTCTTGGTGACACTGAACGCCATGTCGACGCGGTCCGTGTCGCCCCATTCCGCGACGATGTAGCCGCGGTGCAGGAGGACAGCTCGGTGGTCATCGACGTGTTAGGAAACGACACGGATATCGACGGTACGATCGATTCCACTACGGTTGCAATTGCGAGCAATCCGGCAAACGGATCGGCCACCGTGAACACGACGACCGGTGCAATTACCTACACCCCGAACCCGAACTTTTTCGGTACCGATAGCCTCACCTACACCGTTGCTGATAACAATGCCGCGGTGTCGAACCCCGCCAAAGTCACCATTACGATTACGGACGAGAACGAGATCCCCATAGCGGTGGCGGACGCGTTCAGCCTCAACGAGGACACGCCGACAGCCCTTGCCGTTCTTGCCAATGACTCGGATTCCGACGGTACACTCGATGTCTCAACGGTTACAGTGGTCACGGATGGCGACAATGGCTCCACCTCGGTCAATACAACTACCGGTGAGATAGTCTATACGCCCAATGTCAACTTTTTCGGTCTCGACGATTTTACCTACAACGTGAAGGACGATCAGGGCGCGGTTTCCAACACGGTTACCGTCAACATAACGGTTGTTGCCGAGAACGAC
>JACZXM010000103.1 GCA_022571615.1 Acidobacteriota bacterium
CCCTCTTCCTCCCGCCGAATGGCGCGTTAGTCGAGGCCCCTTTCTGTGCGAGGTCCGTCTCCGGCCCCGTATTGGTCGCACAACCCCCAACCGCTCGCGGGCATGAAGCCGAACCGACGGTAGTAGTGGGGGTCACCAAGTACCACGACGAAACCGTGGCTCGACCGCTTGCAAAGCGCCAACCCCTCTCGAATGAGCTGCTCGGCGATTCCACGCTGCCTGAATGCGGCCAACACCGCTACCGGGGCCAAGCCCACGCCATCGATCGCACCGAGAACACTCACTCGGCTGAAGGCGACGTGCCCGACGACCTCGCGCTGCTCCTCAGCGACCAGTGAGACGCAGAGGTGCCCGGCCGCGCGAAGTGCGTCAACCAACCGCGCCTCGCCCACGGTCGGGAATAACGCCGTATGCACAGCACGGATCGCTCCATGATCAGCGTGCTCTTCGGATCGGACGATCATTGCAGGCCGCCCCGCGATGCTGCACGATCAACGATCGTCCCCGTACCAGTAGCGGTTGGCGAATCTCGTTCGTGCCAACGGCCACAGCAAGGCGGGCACACTTAGCGGCAGTATTCTCGTGAAATAGTGCCAGTCGCCGTGTTGGTCGAACTTGCGCATCGACGCGAGGGCCTTGATCTCGGTCAGGCGGGTGAGCCGCCGTCCCCGGGCCTTGCCCAGCAGCCGCAACGCCCAGAGAAACGCCACGTCCTCCGCGAATTCTCGTCGCTCGTCGTATCCGCCGACCGCGTCGAAATCGGCACGCCGGCAGAACACC
Source organism: Acidobacteriota bacterium (assembly GCA_022571615.1). Classification (GTDB taxonomy): domain Bacteria; phylum Acidobacteriota; class UBA890; order UBA890; family WLXD01; genus JACZXM01. Next base: position 781 of record JACZXM010000103.1, read on the forward strand.
ACACCCGTATCCATGCCTGTCAGGAATACCAGCGGAATCATGACGGCGTAGGTGAACGCGATCCCGACCGACCACCTCTCCAATCGCACTCCCGTCGCCCCGGCGACGATGTTGCTTCTGCTCAGGACCGCGGATACGCGGTTGAACGTCTCCGGATGAATCCGCATATCGGCATCCACGAAGCAGATGATCTCCCCCTGGGCGGCCCCCGCGCCACCATTTCGGGCGGCCGCAATCAGCCGTTGGGCGACCTGTACCACCACGCAGCCGCGGGCGGCCGCGACCTTGGCAGTACCATCCGTTGAGGCGTTGTCCGCCACGATGACCTCGACCGCGTCGGCGCCGCCAACGAAACGCCTGCGCGCCTCGTCAACCGTATCCAACAGCCGTGGAAGGAGCTGCGTTTCGTTGTGGGCAGGGATGATCAGGGAAATCTCGATCATGCTCATTCGCTGCGGGCGATTCACCGCAGCTACTCCAGCCGGACCTGGTCGTCGGTAGCGATTTGCCAGGGCTTGGCGGTGTAGAGAAACTTCGTCGCCGCGAAGAGCTCCCCGACGGTGTCTGCGCTGAGGCTTCCACCCTCCAGGTAGCTTTGCTGTGCATCGCCGTCGGTCATGGCGGCGCGCATGGCCCCTATCAGGTCATCGAGCTCCGGCGTGGGCGCAACCACGATGCGGAGCGTACCTCCTACCACCTCCCGCACCTCCCGGGCGAGGGATGCGCTCGCCACCCGAACCCGTGCGGGGCGCCGGGGGCGGCCAGTCAGCGGCCGCTCCATGCTCGCGACGAGCGTGCGGCCGAGACTCCCAGGCACATCCTCGGGCGCCACGACGTCGTGGCCTACGACCAGCCCACCCGGAACCTCGACCCATGCGACCAGGAACGCCCGATAAGGCTCCTCGCGGTCGGTGATGAAGAATGGCGCCTCCAGACAGCCCCCGACCCACTCGGTGCCGGTGCGTTTTCGCCGCGCGGCGTGCGCCGGTCTCCCTGACTGCCGACGTCTTGTCATCCTGTGGCCATCTCTCACCGCCCTACACTATTTCCTGGAGAGGCGAGTGTCTCAGCTACATTGCCAGAAAGGGCTCGGCGGCGCGCTTGATCGCCGTCCGTTGCAGCAGCATGTTGGGCTGCTCCGCCATCAGTCAACATACTTTGCCTTGAACGTGATCAGCCCGCATGTGCACCGCCAACTCTCGATGACAGCTTGAGCCCCGGTTCGGACGAGGCTTATTTTGCCCAGATCGATCTGGTTTAAGTCCCGTCTCGAGAACCACGGGATGTTCTTGTTGACAGACCAGAAGAACGATCCGCCCAGCCCACGAACGTACAAGCCTCCGTTTTCCATCGCCTTGTTGCAACTAGAGCAGTTCATCCGTGTTGACCCTCCTGATCAGCCCAACGCCTTGTTGGGCGGCTACCCTGTCCGGAACACGTCCCACAGGGCCATGGAAAACGCTTTGCCGCTGGCTGCTCGACCGCCAGTGGGCAGCATACACACGTCGGTCACTGTGTCGGCCAATCAAGACGGACGATCGCGACCTGGTTGCCGTTGCCTTCACCCATCGTACCGATCCCTAGTCTCACAGTTCCGAGCCTCGTATCGCACGATTTCGAAATGACGGCCCAGGCAGCGCTAGCGCGGCGATGACCTCGGCATCAGCGACGATCAGCGCTAGCACGTCCGTCGCATCGACCGCTGGGTACTGAGTCTGGAGCCGCTCAAGTACCGCTTCGTATTCGCGGACGATCTCGAGCGTCACCACGAGTCGCACGCGACCGTCTCGCCATGCACTGAGGATCTCGTACGGCGGTCCCGTGAAGAAGATCCCGGACACGAGAACATTCGTGTCCAGAACGACTCACACTTCAGGCCTTGCCCCTCACAGCGGCGGTGATGTCCGAGCGCCTCAAGCCTGCCTTTCTGGCGGCCCGGCGGGCCTCCGCTACAAGCTCGTCAAACTGCTCGATAGCCGGCGCGCTGATCGTCTTGAGAATGACGGCACCTCGCTCACCCAGCACGACAAACTGCGTGCCAGGCTTCAGGCCTAGCCGTTCGCGGATTTCTTCCGGAATGACCACCTGGCCCTTGGACGAGAGCTTGGTTGTAGCGATGCTCGACATGGCGACCTCTGTATTCTTACTAGTAAGAATACCATGGCCTTGTTGCTGATCGGTTCGCGAGACGAGCTAACAGCTCAGCCGCTGAGCTGTTAGCTCGGCCCGGCAGAGCCGGGGTCGGCGCGCGTCTTACCCTGCAAGGCGCGTGACGATAGCGATCGTCAGCTCCTGCCGCTTGTTATATCCCGGCAGGATGAACCCTCACAAACGTCGCAGGAGCGCGTCGTATTCAGATCCTTTTCGTTACCCGGCCCGGACTCAGCTCACGTTGCCGAACGGATCCTCCAGCGACGGGCTTTGGGGCGTCATCAGCTCGGCTCCATCCTGGGTGATGACCATGTCGTCCTCGAGGCGGACGCCGAACTCGCCGCGGATGTAGATGCCGGGCTCGTCGGAGAAGGTCATGCCGGGTTCCAGCAGCTGGGTATTGCCCTTCACCAGGTAGGGCCACTCGTGCCCGTCCATTCCCATGCCGTGGCCGACGCGGTGGGTGAAGTACTTGTAATCGGGGCCGTAGCCGGCGTCGGTGATGACCTGGCGGGCGGCGGCATCGACCGCCTGGCACTCCACTCCGGGGCGGGCCGCGGCGAGCGCGGCGCTCTGGGCCCGATGCTCGATCTCGAACACCTTGCGCATCTTGTCGGTGGGGGTGCCGAGGACGAAGGTGCGGCTGAGGTCGGAGCTGTAGCCCTCGACCTTGCAGCCGCCGTCGATGAGCAGGATCGTGCCCTCGCGGATGGTCTGCGGGGCGGTCGAGCCATGGGGTAGGGCGGAGTACTTGCCCACCTGCACGCCGGCGCCGCCGGAGAATCCCTGCTGCTGATGGGCGAGCGACACCAGTCGGCCGAAATCTCGCTGGGTCATGCCCTCCTCGAGCGCCTCGTAGGCGGCCTTGTAGGCGAGCAGCGTGACCTTGGAGGCCAGGCGCATGAGCTGCAGCTCGTGTTCGTCCTTGATGCCACGGCAACCGGTGGTGATCGGGATGGCGCTGGTGATCTCGAGGCTCGGGGCGGCCGCTGCGACGCGGTTCGCATAGACGAAATAGGTGCGCTCCTCGATGCCGATCTTGCCGGAGGCGACACCGCGGTCGCGCAGACCCTCGGCCACCAAGGCGTACGGGTCCTCGTGCTCGTGCCAGGTGTAGACCTGGGTGTCGGCGCCGAACGGACCGTTGTCGAGCTGCTCGCGGGCGCGCTCCTCCTCGAAGGCGGGCGAGACCACGAAGGCATCGGCGTTGGCCGGGATCACCAGCGCCAGCATGCGCTCGCTCAGCCACCAGCGCACGTTGGCGAAATAGACCATCGTGGTGCCGCCGCTCATCAGGATCGCGTCGATGCCCTGCTCGCGCATCAGCCGTTGGGCCTTCTCGACGCGCCCACGGCGTTCCTCGGTGGTGATCGGGCTGGCCTGGTCGCTTAGCGACGTGAGGGCGGCGATCGACGGTGGCAGGTCCTCAGCCACCGTCGTGGCGGCGGCGGAGCGGGGCAGGGCGGCTTGGGCGGTGGCGCCGGCGGCCGCGGCCGCCGAGGCGCCCAAGAGGTGACGTCGAGTGATCATGATGGGCCTCGCGCTTCGGGCAAGAACGACGTGCCCATGGTACTCGAACTCAAGTTCGCTCCTGGAACTGCGACCGGGCAGGCGAGTGGCGAATCAATGAAAGTCACGGCTTTGGAGTTCGGGGTCGGCGTTCAGAGCGGGCTTCCACAGTTCCTCGACCACCAGGTGCACCACCGAATCGTGCGATTGGATGCGCCCGGTGACGCCGAGAAACGAACGCGTGCGGCCGATGACCGCAAACTTCTCGAACACGTCCGGCCACAGCACCAGGTTCACGAAGCCGGTCTCGTCCTCGAGGGTCATGAACACCACACCGGAGGCGGTTCCCGGGCGCTGGCGGCAGATGACGATGCCGGCGTAGCGGGCGCGGTCGCCGTCGCGCATGCGGGCCACGGCGCGGGCATCGGGCAGGCCGAGGCGACGCAGTTGGGAGCGTAGCGGCTCGAGGATGTGGCCGCGGGGAGAATGGTCGGTGGTGCGGTAGTCCCAGACGATCTGTTCAAGGAGTGAGAGATCGGCCAGATCGGGAGCCTCGGGATCGGCGAGCGAGGCGGTGGAGTCGAGCTGCAATTCCGGCGCGTCGCGCTCGGCGACGAACCCGTGCACTTGCCACAACGCATTGCGACGGGAGCTCTCGAGCGGTTCGAAGAACCCGGCCTCGGCGAGGCTGCGCAACGACCGATCCGAGATGCGAGTGCGTTGCTTGAAGTCGCGAATCGAGGCAAAAGCACGCTCCCGGCCGCCGGCTTCGATGCGCTTGCCCTCGTTGCTCTGCAAGCCTCGTACGGTGCGCAGCCCCATGCGAAGCGCGAAACCACCGGCCGGTGAAGGGGCCGGGGTGACCGAGGTTGTCCGGCCTTGTCCGGGCTCGATCCCCGGCGCCATGTCGCCCTGTCGCCGGGGTTGTCCGGCCTTGTCGCCGGGAGTCGCGAACTTCTGCCCGTTCCACTCCAAGGTGCAGTCCCACCAGGGCGCTCCAATGCTCACCGGGCGCACCTCGACTCCGTGGCGGCGAGCGTCATCCACCAGCGTGGCCGGCGAATAAAACCCCATCGGTAGTGAGTTCAGCAACGCGCAGGTGAACTCGGCTGGATAGTGGCACTTGAGCCACGACGCGGCGTAGCTGATGAGCGCAAACGAAGCAGCATGAGATTCCGGGAAGCCGTATTCACCGAAGCCACGGATCTGCTCGAAGACCCGTTCGGCGAATTGTGGCGTGATGCCCTTGGCGATCATGCGGGAGACGAGGCGCTCGCGGTGGCGGTCCAGGCGGCCGGTCTTGCGCCAGGCGGCCATGTCGCGGCGTAGCTGGTCGGCCTCGCCGGGGGTGTAGTCGGCGGCGACGACGGCGAGCTTCATGACCTGCTCCTGGAACAGCGGCACCCCGAGGGTTTTCTCGAGTACTGGAACCAGGCACTCGTGTGGGTACTCGATGGGTTCGGTGCCGTCGCGACGGCGCAGGTAGGGGTGCACCATGCCGCCGCTGATCGGGCCGGGGCGCACGATGCTGATCTCCACCACCAGGTCGTAGAAGGTTCGGGGCTTGAGCCGTGGCAGCATCGCCATCTGGGCTCGGCTCTCGATCTGGAACACGCCGACGGTATCGGCGCGCCGCATCATGGCGTAGGTGGGCTCGTCGTCGTGGGGGATGGTGGCCATCCCGAGATCGACGCCGCGGTGCTCGCGCAACAGGTCGAAGGCGTGATGGAGCTGGGTCAGCGCGCCGAGACCGAGCAGGTCGACCTTGAACAGCCCCAAAGCCTCCACGTCGTCCTTGTCCCACTGGATGACGGTGCGGTTTTCCATCGCGCCGTTCTCGATCGGTACCAGGTCGTGAACCGGCTCGTGGCCGAGCAGGAAGCCGCCGGGGTGGATGGACAGATGGCGCGGGAATCCGATCAGCTCGTTGGATAGCCGCAGCAGGTGGCGAATGGTCGGGTTGTGCGGATCCAGGCCGGCTTGCTGCAGCGGCTTTTCATCCAGCCCGCCCCATCGGCCGACCATCTTGGAGAGCCTATCGAGCGAGGTCTCCGACAAACCCAGGGCCTTGCCCACGTCGCGCACTGCGGACTTGGGCCGGTAGCGGATCACGACGGCGACCATTGCAGCGTGGGAGCGACCGTACTTGGCGTACATGTGCTGGATCGCTTCCTCGCGCCGGTCGTGCTCAATATCCAGGTCGATGTCGGGAGGCTCGGCCCGCTCGCGCGAGATGAAGCGCTCAAACAGCAGGTCCATGCGCACCGGGTCGATGGCGGTGATCTCGAGGCAGTAGCAGACGATCGAGTTGGCCGCCGAGCCTCGCCCCTGGCAGAGGATCCCCCGCTGCTGGCAGAAGCGGACGATCTCGCGCATGGTCAGGAAGTAGCCGGGGTAATCGAGCTCGTCGATGAGCGCCAGCTCCTTGTTAATCTGAGCCCGAACGTCGGACGGGATCCGACCGCCGTCGGGGCCGGCGCGGTAGCGCTTGCGAGCCCCTTCCCAGGTGAGCTTGTGTAGCCACTGCGAGGAGGTGGTGCCATCGGGAAGCTTCTCCGACGGGTAGCGGTAACGGATCTCGCTCATCGAGAACTCGCACATCTCGGCGATCTCACGCGTGCGGGCGATGGCGAGCGGATCGTCGGCATAAAGGGCACCGAACGTTGGCGGCGAGTGCAGGGTGTGCTCGGCGTTGCTCTTGATACAGTGTCCCGCCTCGGCGACCTTCACTGTGTGGCGAATGCAGTTGAGCACGTCGTGCAGGTCGCGCCGGGAGGGGATGTGGTAGAGGGTCTCGACGGCACCGGTCAGCGGTAGCTCGTAGCGCGACGCGCGCAATCGCAGCCGTTGTTCCTGAAAGCGCTCGTCGGCCCGGTGATGCCGGGTCAGCATGGCGTACAGCCGCGGGCCGAAGGCTTCTTTGAGCGAGCTCGCGATCTCATCGAGGGTGCGCGGCTCGCAGGCGGCGGCGAACTCGAACAGGTCGACGACCTTGTTGGCTGCCACCTCGGTGGCGGGGCGCAGCGAACCGGCGGCGTCGGCTTGCTCGTCGATGGGTTGCGCCAGCAGGCTGCGATCACCGCCCCACAGCGCAATCAGCCCGGGGGCGTGCTCGCACACCTCGAGCCAGCTCACCCGGCTCTGTCCTTTGGAACAACGCAAGCGGCCCTTGGTGATCAGGCGACAAAGATTGGCGTATCCCTTACGGCTCTGGGCCAGCAGCACCAGCACCGAGTTGTCCTGAAGCGTGATCTGCGAGCCGATGATCAGGTGAATGCCGAGCTCTTGTGCTCTGACGTGCGCCTGGACGATGCCGTGCACCCCGTCACGGTCGGTGATGGCGATTGAGCGCAACCCCAGGTGGCGCGCCTCTTCGACCAGTTCCGCCGGGTCGGAAGCGCCCTCCAAAAAGGAGAAATTGCTCTTGCACCACAGGGGCACGTAGGCCAGAGAGCCACGGAGGTAGGCCGAAGCGGGCATGCGGGTTCGAGTTCCGAGGGCTGGGGCGTCCGGCGGCCGGGGCAAAGGACTTCCGGTCCGGCGGGTGAGGGCTGCCCTCTATTTAAACAGACAAATGTCTGTAATGGAACTCAAATCCCAAGGGCGGCGGCGGCGCGCTCGTAGTCGTCCGGGCGCAGGTACACGATGTAGCCGTAGCCACCCTTGCCGTCGGTGACGCCGTTGGAGCCGTAGACGTTGACTCCGGCTTCGTACAGCGTCTCGTGGATCTGGACCAGGGCACCCATCTCGGAATCGCCTTGAACGAGCAGCGCCGAGAGCGGGCCGTCGATCTGCATGCCGATCTTGGCCGCGGTCGCGCGCAAGGTGGCGGTGTCCTCGGGGAACAGGGCCAACTGGGTGCGCAACTGCCCGATAGGAAAGGCGGTGAACGCCAGCAGGTTCACTCCGGAATCGGCCAGGCCCGACAGCACCTTGTACGCCTCGCCCGGGCGATCCTGGACCGTCGTGTAGAAGTAATCGACCTGACGAATCGTGTAGGCCATCGCGATACCTCTCACCGGCGCAGGATGCGATCCCATCTCCATCCTAACCTGCATTTCTC
>JACZXM010000104.1 GCA_022571615.1 Acidobacteriota bacterium
ATGGCGCTCAAGAAAGGCCTCACCGACCCACTTAACTGGCTCCTGCTTTTGCTCGCCGCGGCCTTTGCCTACTACATCTTCGCGGTGCCATACTTCACCGACTTGTACCTCAAGACGCCGCAGGAAATGACCATGGCGGACTACCTCGCCAGCCCGGCTCATCCACGCGCCTTCATGCTCCACGCGTTGAGCGTGCCGCCCTCGAGCATCGAAATCGTGATCACCGACTTGACCGTCGTACACGTGGATCAGGATTCGATTCTTGTGGAGGACCGCAGCCTGGTTCGCACCGAGCCGGCAGATGCCGCGCCGGTCTCAGACGAGACCGAGCCGACGGAAGGAGAGACCCCCGCGCAGGCGACCGATAACACGGCCCCGGCGCTTCTGGAGTTCCAGCCGGAGGCGCCGCCACCGGCCAATCAGATCTTGATCGCGGGCGAGAACGTCGACCTGTTGGGCATCGCCGAGGGTCAGGTCATGACGCTGCGGACCCATGCCCTGCACGAGAGCCCGCTCGGATGGGTTCCCAAGGAGCCAGACATCAATCGGGAAGATGAGCAGTTCTTCAGTAAGGACGAGCTCGACGAGCTCCAGTTCATGAAGTTCGTGGTCGGCGGCGAGGAGATCCGAATTCCGTACGTTCAGGTTGGCGAGCTGCGCTTCGCGAACGGATCGTACCCGGCCGGCGAACCGTTTACGCTCGATCAGCTGGCCAACGACACCGCCTACATCCAGGCCGCCAATCGTCTGGCGGGTGGCACGATCGATCTGTACAACGTACGCATCAGCGATCACACCAAGGAAAATCGCGCGCCTCTGTTCATCGTCGAGGACCCCGAGGGTCGTCGTGCCAAGGTGTACTACAATCCGCGCCTCCTTTCGGAGTGGTATTGGGCGATGGATCGCATCGGTGACCTCGATGTGGTGATACGCGGCACGCTCCGGCGGGAGGCCCCCGGCGACCTGCGACGGCTCGAGGCAGAGGGAAATTTTCAGGCGATACTGGACGGCTATGAGATTCTTGCAAGCGATGGCAAGATCGTGATCAGCCTCGAGAACCCGGCAGGTGGTCTGGGGTTTCGCCCCCAGTAAGGGGCACTGCGCTACATGGCGATCGAGCCGACGCGGGAACAGGCCTGGGATCTGCTCACCGCTCATACCAAGAGTGCGAATCTCCTCAAGCACGCGCTCGGCGTAGAGGCGGCGATGCGCAAGTATGCGCGCAGTTTCGGGGCCAGCGAGGAGACCTGGGGAATCGCCGGGCTGCTACACGACCTCGACTACGAGGAGCACCCTTCGCTGCAGGAACATCCCTTTGTAGGAGTTGGCATCCTGCGCGACCTGGACTATCCAGAGGAGGTCGTTCACGCCATCCTCGCCCATGCAGACCATACCGGTGTCCCGCGTCGCAACGACATGGATCGGGCGCTGTATGCGGTGGACGAAATAGTGGGGTTGATTGTCGCGGTCGCCCTGATCCGCCCCGCCAAGAGCCTCGCGGGCCTACCGGTGAAGTCCGTCACCAAGAAGCTCAAGGACAAGGCGTTCTGCAGGGCCATCGACCGCGGCCACTTGCGCACCGGCGCCGAGGCTCTCGGTGTGGAGATGGGCGAGCACATCGCCACGGTACTCGAGTCGCTGCAGGCGATCGCCGAGCCACTCGGGCTTGCCTAGCAGGCCGTGTTGGAAGTGTGGTGGGTCAGAGAGTCGTCCCCGAACCGCCGCCGTTACCGTCGCCGCCGTGGCTTCGTCGCAGCACGATTCCGGCGCTGGCTGCGAACGGCAAGGCCGCCGCGTACAGCAGGATCATCAGCACCTCCGAGTCGCTGAAATTGTACTCGAACAGGCCCATGGTCAAGAACGCAGCCAGCGCCGCCAGCGCCGCGCGTGCCTCGGGGCCACCTTCCCCGAACGGGCCGGAGTGACGAAGCACGCGCCAGGCTCCCACTGCGATTGACGCCATCAGCCACAGCCACATGGCGAGGCCGATCAGCCCGCGTTCGGCAGCAATCTGCAGGGCGTCGTTGTGCAGATGGGGATTGTTCTCCTTCACCGCCCAATCGACTCGCCAGGCGGGGTAGACCCGACCCATCAGCCCGGGCCCGATCCCCAGCAGCGGATGAGCCTTGATGATACGCAACCCGGTGGCCGCCATCGCCAGGCGGTCGACGTTGGTCGGGTTGTCAAGCGAGAAAACGCTGGCGCCACGCTTGTAGAGAGCTTCAGAGCCGGCCAGCGACAACAGCACCAGTACGGCCACGATCGCCATGATCATCAGCGGTACGCCGTACAAGGCCCAGCGACGGGGTGGCGGCCCGCCATTGGGCTCGCGGCCTCGCACGAACCGGGCCAGCACATAGACCCCGAGGCCGGCAACGCAGCCGATCCAGGCGCTGCGCGTCATCGTGAATCCCACCATCACTACCGCTCCCAGGGCCACGGTGCGTTGCCACATGCCGGTCACTGCTTCGCGCAGCACGAGTAGTACCGGAATGGCCAACATCAAGGCCCCGGCGTAGGTCATGTAGTGGCCGAGCGTCCCGTCGGGTCGATAGGATCCGGGGAACTCACCCCGCTGCATCGCCATCAGTGTGCCGGCGAGGCCGATGAGAATGGCTCCCGCGATGCCGATACCGAAGACGCGCAGGCCCAGCGAGCGCATCCGGGGGTGCCTGTAGGCCAGATACGTGACCAGCGGTGCCGCGAACAGGAACACCTCCCGTAGCTCCCAGACGCTGTCTACCGGATCGCGCGACGCCAGGGCCGAGATCAGCGACACGCCCCAGAACGCCATCAGTGGCGTACCGATGAGGGAGAACACGTCACCCGCTGGCCCCCGCGCCGGGGGCTCGGGAGCTTCACCGGACTGCAGCAACTCGAGCCGCAACCAGTTCATGCCCCACACCAACGCAGAGCTCCACAGGGCCAGCTCGGCCACCGCGATGGATAGCGCCATCGTGAGGGTCCACAACAAGACCAATCCGAGAAAGACCTGGCCCCAGGGATCGCGACCGATCCAAGAGCTCGCGAACGCGGGCAGACGGATCAAAGCACCTCCTTTTGCACCGCCTCACCTTAGCAGGCCGTGGCGAAAGTGTGATGGGTCTGGTGCCACCGCCAAGGGTGCAGATGCAAGGCGTCCCGACGTCGGCGATGCCTACGCGCATCGTCAAAGAGGGGCGACGCCGCAGATGCGCCCTTGGCAGCGTAACCCTTCGGGCAAGTGGGATTTACGGGCGACTGGTAGCGTCGCAACTCCTCCACGATGTCGCCAGCATCGCCTCCTCGTCGCTCCTTGCCCTCACCCGTAACTCCCACTTGCCAGACCCATCACACTTCCACCACGGCCTGCTACCAGGCAACCAGCGGGCCGGCTGCCTTGATGATCGGATCGCCGATCCGCGCGCTCCGCGCGCCACGGCACACCATCGTCACCCGACCGACCGGCTACAATGGACCGGATGGGAGATGTTCGGCGGATCCGCCTGCAGATTCATGGACAAGTGCAGGGAGTCTTCTACCGCGCCAACGCGCGAAGCGTTGCTACACGCATCGGGCTTGCCGGCTGGGTGCGCAATCGGCCCGACGGAACGGTAGAAGCTCTGGCACAGGGCTCCAACGACCAGATCGAAGAATTCATCGGCTGGTGCCGGCAGGGGCCACCGGCCGCTCACGTCGACCGGGTAGAGATCGCGGTCGAGGTTCCGGGCGGGGAGGTTCCGGCCGGTTTCGAGGTCCGCTTCCACCAGCAGGCTGGATGGGAATACTGAGTCCTTCATCTGGCGCAACGAAGGTCGAGTCTCAATAGCGATGGCAAGAAGGCGGTCCTGGCTCTGGATCCTGTTCGGTTTCCTATTCGTCGTGGTTCTTTTCTCGAGCGCCATCTGGTTGCTGAACCGGATCTTCCTAGGCGCCTCTCCCAAGTTGGATGCTAACAATGTCCTCGTGGTCCAGCTCGCCGGCCGGGTCGTCGAGCGGCCGTCGGTGTTCCTGGGGGGACAGGCACTGGGACCACTGTCCGTGCGAGAGATCGATCGGACCCTCCGGCGGGCCGCAGGCGACCCCCGTATCAGCGGCGTGGTGCTCCGCGTTGGGCCTTTGCTCACCGGATTCGCCAAGGCACAGGAGATTCGGGACGCGATCCACGCCTTCCGCCAATCGGACAAGCCGGTTGTTGCCATTCTCGAGATCGGAACGGTGCTCGACGTGTATGTGGCCTCGGCCGCCGATACCGTGGTGCAGGTCCCCACCGGAATGCTCCTGCTCGGGCTGGTGAGTCGCAGCCAGTACTATCGCGAGCTCCTGGACAAGCTGGGGGTGGAGTTCGAGGTCTTTCACACCGGGCCTTACAAGACCGCAATGAACCCCTTTACCGAAACCGGCATGAACCCACGGGAGCGCGAGGCCATCGAGAGCCTCCTCGACAGCATCTACGAGCAGCTCCTGACGGCGATCTCCACCGACCGGAAACTCACCGTGGCGCAGGTGGCCGCCGCCATCGACCGTGGCGTGCTCTCGGCATCGGCCGCCCAACAGATGGGAATCGTTGACGAGCTCGGTTTCGATGACCAACTGGACTCCTATTTGGCAAGCCCCGGCGCCAAGCGTGTATCTGTGCGCGATTACTGGAAGGCCAGCGGCGCAAGCGGTCTGAGCTGGGGTCGACCGGTGATTGCGATCGTGCACGTAAGCGGAATGATCGTGCCCGGGGAGGCGGGCGGCGATCTGTTCGGAGGCAACCTCGCAGGCGGCGACACGGTGGCCCGACATCTACGGCAGGCGCGCAAGGATTCCAGTGTCAAGGCAATCGTCCTGCGCATCGATAGCCCAGGAGGCGCGGTGACCGGATCCGACGTGATCTGGCGAGAAGCCGTCCTGGCGGCGGAGGGAAAGCCGCTGATCATCAGCATGTCGGATGTCGCTGCTTCGGGCGGCTACTGGATCGCCACCGCCGGAACCCGCGTACTGGCCGACGGAGCGACCTACACCGGTTCCATCGGTGTGGTCAGCTCGCGAATCAACCTGCAGCGAACCTACGACAAGATCGGCATCACGAACGTCACGATCCAGCGCGGGCGTAACGCCGACATCTTCGGCGACACGAAGCCGCTCACCGAAGAGCAGCGCGCCATCCTGACCGCGTCGATCGAGGAGAGTTACCGGGCTTTTATCGCCAAGGTGGCGTCCGCGCGAGGTATGGACGAAGAGGAAGTCGAGCGGCTTGCGGCGGGGCGTGTGTGGACCGGTGCCCAGGCACTCGAGATCGGTCTGGTGGACGAGATCGGTGGCCTGCACGCGGCGCTGCGCGCCGCCCGGGCCGAGGCGGGGCTGCGGCCGGACACCAACGTGACCGTGCGCGTGTACCCGCGAGCGCGTGGAATCTTCCAGCAGCTGATCTCGCTGCTGAGCGTTGCCTCCGCGCGAGGTGCCGTGCCTCTAGGCGTCTCGAGCGCGCCGTCGCCAGAGCCTGGAATCATCGATCTGGTGCTCGATCCGACCGCACGCAATCAGCGCATCGAGCTATTGCTGCGGCTCGCCGCGGCCGGCCACGCCTGGGCAATCGTACGCCAGCCGGTGCCCGTGCCGGCCGGGCGCCTGCCGTGGCCCTAGCGGCTGCTGCTCGCAGGCCGTGGCAGGCGCATGACGCGCAAGTTCATCCTCCCAAGCCAGTCGGTTGTAGGTCGCGATCTGGACTACGCGGGCGACCTGAACGAGCAGCAGTACGCAGCGGTCACCTGCGGTGAAGGCCCCAAGCTTGTCATCGCCGGGGCCGGAACCGGGAAAACGAGAACGCTCACTTACCGGGTCGCCTGGCTGCTGAGCCAGGGGGTGGCGCCCGATCGGATCCTGCTGGTGACCTTCACCAACAAGGCGGCACGAGAGATGGTGGAGCGCGTGCGGCGGCTCACAGGCGCGGAAATGCACCGGCTCTGGGGCGGAACGTTCCATTCGGTGGGCGCTCGCCTGCTTCGGCGCCACGGGCACCTGCTCGGGTACACGGACAGCTTCTCGATCCTGGATGGCGGGGATCAGATCGACCTCATCCGGCTATGCGTCACCGATGTCGGGATCCCGGTCGAACACAAGCGCTTCCCGTCGCCAAGGGTGCTGCGCTCGGTCCTCTCTCTGCATGCGAACACCCGTTCCCATCTGGGCGAACTGCTAACCGAGCGGTACCCGAGCCTGGGCCAGTGGGAACAGGAGATCCAGGCGGTGGGCAAGCTCTACGCCCGGCGTAAGCGTTTGGCCAACGCCATGGACTACGACGATCTGCTGCTCTTGTGGTTGAAGCTGTGGGTGGAGCACACTGAGGTGCGAATCCGCTACGGCCAGCAGCTGCGCCACGTCTTGGTGGACGAGTATCAGGACACCAATGTGATACAGGGCGAGATCGTCGAGGCGCTTGCGGCCGCGAACGGCGGCAACCTACTCGTCGTCGGCGATGACTGCCAGAGCATCTATGCCTTCCGAGGGGCCCACTACGAGAACATCCTAGGGTTCCCAGAGCGCAACCCGGGGACCGAGATCTTCCGCCTGGAGATCAACTACCGCTCCACCCCCGAGATTCTGGAGTTGACCAACGCCAGCATTCGGTGCAACCGGAACCAGTACCGCAAGCGCCTTCAGGCGGAGAGGGCCTCGGGCATGCCGCCGGCCTTGGTGGCTTGCAATTACTCCGAACAGGAGGCGATATTTGTCGCCGAGCGCATCCTGCAACTGCGCGACGAGGGAACCCCCCTGCACCAGGTGGCGATCCTCTATCGAGCCCACTCGCATCGCCTGTCGGTGGAAACGACTTTGTTACGCTACGACATACCGTACGAGATCCGTGGCGGCGTCCGCTTTTTCGAGCAGGCCCATATCAAGGATGTCACCGCACACCTGCGCCTGTTGCACAACCCACGCGACGAGATCGCCTTCCGACGTGCCATTGTTCTCCAACCGGGCATCGGCAACGTGACGGCCCGGCGCACGTGGCAGGCGGTCGGCGCCGTCGAGAACGGAGAGCAGCTGCTCGAGCGCCTGCGCGACGAGATCGTCTCGCGTCAGGTAGGACCGCGGGCCCGGCACGGCTGGGAGGCTTTTCGCGCCACGCTGGAGGCGGTGGCCGAGAACGCCGAGCAGCCGCAGGCGGCGGTGCAGGCGGTACTCGAGCATGGCTACGCGGAGTACGCTGCGACTCGGTTTACGAATTCCGAATCACGCCTCGAGGATCTCGAACAGCTCTCGATCTTCGCGGCCCAGTACGAGAACGTGGGCTCGTTTCTCGAGGAGCTCGTTCTGCTGGGCGAGTTGTACGGTCAGGATGTGCGCGCTGGCGGCGCTGGCGACGAATCGGCCGTGATCCTGTCGACGGTCCATCAGGCCAAAGGACTCGAATGGGACGTGGTGTTTCTGGTTCACTTGGTAGAAGGAGCACTGCCGAGCCCGCGTGCACTCGACGATCCGGGTGGGGAAGAGGAGGAGCGCCGCATCTTCTACGTCGCTACGACGCGGGCCCGGAATGAGTTGTATCTGAGCTACCCGATTGTCCGACCGGGGGGAATGAGGGGTTCGCTGCTACAGCAGCCGTCGCGCTTCCTGCAGGAGCTGCCCGCGGATCTGATGGAGCCCTGGGAGCTCTCGCAGGCTCCGCCGGCCGGCGATCGAGAACGGAAATGGAGGCATGAGAGTGTCGAATACGACCCCAACGTGGATCCGGTGTACAACGATGAAGATTTTCCACAGTGACCCGCGTTCGCCGTCTAGGAAGCCGTACCGGCCCTTGAATCCGGCATCCGGACGGCCTGTCAGGGCAAGCACCCCGTGGGTCATCGCGCAGGTGGTTGCATTCGCGCTGGCGCTCGCCGGCACCGCCTTCGCGGTCGCCGACCTGCGGCTCGGAGAGCACGGCTTTGACTGGACGACCGTCGAGCAGGACCGCGCCCACTTTCGCTGGACGGCCGAGGTCATCAACGACACGACGCAGGATGTCGAGGTCGAGGTGACCGTCGACTTGCTCGACGACGACGATGCCGTCATCGCCAGCGACAGCACCTCCGCGACGCTCGCCGCGGGGCAGCGAGCGCGCGTCGAGCACGACGGCTCGTTGCCGTTCGACCGTGCGGCCGACGTGGTTTCGTTCCGCTTTCGCCTCGATCCCGGCCCTCCCAACCGAGGGTTCCGAAAGGAATTCGTCCGCACAGCCAACTAACCGGGCAAGTCGGCTGGCGGTCCCCTCCCGTGTTTGCTATAAAACTGCCGCATGCGGGTATGTCCTCTTCCTAGCCGAATTCACGGCTTCGCCCCCGGTCGATCGTCGCAATGAGAACCGCCGCAGAGGTGCGCGCCTACTTCCTCGGCAACTGGCGCGAGATCGTTCCGGAGATCCTGGTCACCGCGGTGCGGGTGAGCACCGTGCCCGCAGATCCGAACGTCGTAGAGATCGAGTTGCTGGGACAGCCGGGTGCCGTACGCCGATTGCTGTG
>JACZXM010000105.1 GCA_022571615.1 Acidobacteriota bacterium
CGATCGGTCTGCCAGAGCTGGCGGAGGCCTAGCAGCTGGCAGGCCGTGGTGAGAGTTTGATGGGTCGGGCACTGTGGGCGGAAGGTGTTCTCGAATGAGCAGTGCGGTTGAACGCTGGGAGCTGACGCCTCAGCTTGACATCTCCCGTGTCCTGACCGGCCTATGGCAGATCGCCGACATGGAGCGCGATGGCAACCAGCTCGACCTGGAGGCGACGGCGCGGGCCATGGAGCCGTACGTGCGGGCAGGGTTCACCACCTTCGACATGGCCGACCATTACGGCTCCGCGGAGAAGGTGGCCGGCCTCTTTGCGCAGGCGCACGGCGAAGGCACGGTGCAGCTGCTCACCAAGTGGGTTCCTGAGCCGGGGCCGACGAGCCGCGAGCAGGTACGCGCCGCGGTGCAGCGCTCGCTGGATCGCCTGTGCACCGATCGGATCGACCTGTTGCAGTTTCATGCCTGGAACTATGCCGATCCGCGCTACCTGGACTCGCTGTGGATGCTCCAGGAGCTCAAGCAGGAGGGCCTGATCGGCGCCCTCGGGCTGACCAACGTCGATGCCGCTCATCTGCGCGTGATCGTTCACAGCGGCATCGAGATCGCGTCCAACCAGGTCTGCTTCTCGCTCCTGGACCAGAGAGCTCGTAGCAACGGTATGACCGAGCTGTGCGAGGAACACGGGATCACGCTGCTGGCGTTCGGTACGCTCGCGGGCGGCTTCCTGACGGAGCGCTGGCTCGGCCAGCCGGAGCCCGCGTGGGAGAAACTCGAGACCTGGTCGCAGATGAAATACGGGCGGTTCGTCCGGCAGGCGGGAGGATGGGAGGTGCTCCAGGATCTGTTGGGCGTGGTGGCCGAGGTGGCCGCACGGCACCGGGTCTCGATGGCCAACGTGGCCTGCCGCTACATCCTCGATCAGCCAGCCGTCGGCGGGGTGATCATCGGAGCGCGGTTGGGGCTGAGCGAGCATCTGAAGGACAACCTCCGACTGTTTCAGTTCGCCCTCGATGCGCCGGCACGGGCCGACATCGCCGCCGCGTTGACCGAGCTGACCGCCATTCCAGGAGACTGCGGCGACGAGTACCGAAAGCCCCCATACCTGACAGCCTCAGGCGACCTGAGCCACCACATCGACGAGCTGCCCGCCCCGTATGAGATCCGTACCGGTGGCGACGGCAGGACCCAGGCGTGCAGCGGAACGGTATGGGAAAAACTTGCGGGCTTCAGCCGTGCGGTCCGGATCGGCGACCGCATTGTCGTATCGGGCACCACAGCGACCCATGGCGACCGCAGGGTGGGGGGAGAGGATCCCGCTGCCCAGACGCATTTTGTGATCGACAAGATCGAGGGGGCGCTGCAGTCGCTTGGTGGGCGGCTCGAGGACGTCATCCGCACCCGCATTTTCATCGCCGACATGGCGGATTGGGAGCCGGTGTCGCGGGTTCACGGTCAGCGGTTTGGCCACATCGGGCCGGCCAATACGCTCGTGCAGGCGGGTATCATCGGGTCCGGATACCGGGTCGAGATGGAGGCCGAGGCGGTGGTAGGAACGGACCCCACTGGCACTATCGCCCAGAGTCGGGGCCGCTCCACAGCTCGTTCAGGAGCAGGTTGAGCGTCAAGGCGACGATGACCGCAAGGACCACCGGGTTGGTGACCATCAGGCGCCACACCCGCGGCAGGGTGTCGAGCCAGGCGGCGCCTAACACGAACTGGACGTAGATCGGCAGGCCGATCGCCAGCACCAGGGTCATACCGGCGACGGTCTGATTGGATCGGGTGGGTTGGGCACGGGCCAGCAGACCGAGCCCGGAGGCGACGATCATCGCGCACACGATCACGAACACGCCACCGAGCACCGGCCGTGGAAGCGCCACCAGCAGCGCCCCGAACTTTGGGCACAGCCCATACAGGAGCAGAATCACGGCGGCGACCCGCACCACGAAGCGCGAGGCCACGCGGGTGGTGGCGATGATACCGATATTCTGCGTATAGCTGGTGCAGGGCAGGCCGCCCAGGCAGATGGCGATCAGGCAGCCGAGGCCCTCGGCCCGGATCCCACGGTTCACGTGGCGGGGGGTGAGCTCGACCCCGGCCACAGAGCAGGTGGCGACGTAGTCTACCTCGTCGACGCGGCTGCTGGCGTAGAATGGCTGCATGCGAATCCAGGGACAACATCACTTCGAGGCACCACGGGAACAGGTCTGGGCAGCGTTGCACGATGCGGATGTACTGGCCAGCACACTGCCCGGGTTCCAGCAACTCGAACAGGTGTCAGAGAACGAGTTCGCAGGCACCCTGGCGATCGGCATCGGGCCGGTTCAGGGTCGCTTCGAGGGCCGGGTGACTCTCTCGAACCTGTCGCCGCCGGAGAGCTACTCCCTCCACATGTCGGGTCGGGGCACGCCGGGGTTCGTGGACGGCAAGGGCAATATCCGGCTCGAGGAGCGGCACGACGGTACTCTGCTGTGCTACGACATCGATCTGAACATCGGTGGTCGGATTGCAGGCGTGGGGCAGCGGCTCCTGGACATGACCTCGCGCATGCTGACCCGGCAGGCGCTCAAGAGCCTGGGGCGTCAGATCGCCGCACGCGCTCCAAAACAGGGGCGCACCCCGTCGAGAAATGCAGGCTAGCAGCCCCTAGCAGAAGTGGCTTGGCTAGCAGCCCACGCCACTTCTGCCACGGGCTGCTAGGTTTCCTGCCAGCTGACGAAGCATCTCACCAGCAGGGTTCCCGACCACAGGATGGCGGTGGCGATCAGCAACGATCCCCCCAGATGGGCCCATTGCGCCAAGGTGTGGTCGTACTCCAGCAGGCCGAAATCGGCCAGGATCACGTTCCAGTCGTGGGCTCCGGGGGCGTCCTGCCCCGTGATTCCGCCCAGAAGGATCATCCTCTGGGCGCGGGCATCGTCGATGTAGGGCGCCAGATCGATGAGGCTCTGGCCGGTCCACCAGGTCGCGAACGCGGCCCCCAACGGGTCGCGATAGGGCCCGATGAACGCCAGCGCGCAGACCATCGGAACGGCAACCTGCATGAACGATCCGCCCAACGTGTGGAGAAGATCGCTCAGGATCATGAACAGGACATGACCGGCCTCATGAAAGACGAGGTCGACCAGTTGGATCAGCCGGTGAACGAGCGTCGGCGGCACCTGCGAGCGCGGGATCGGAGCGGCGATGTAGCTGAGCCCGAAGTACAGCAGCAGGATGAACATCACGCCGTAGCCGATCAGATGCCGTAAGGCGGCAGGCTCGGGGACCGACAGGAAACGCTCCGCGAACCGTCCCTCAGGCCGTGGGGTCCCCGGGGACGGCCGTCGTCCGGTCTCGGAGGCGAAAACGGTTCCACACGCGTGGCACCGGTACCGTTCGGCGGACTGCACGAAGCCGCAATCCAAACACTTGCGTGTGCGCGGAGGTCGAGGTGTAGCCACGGCCAGATTATAGTCATTCTGATGCGTTAAACGGGGCCGCGAAGGCAAGTTGTGCAGGTCGGTCGGAGCCCCCGTGTTTCCTATCCACCACGGCCTGCTAACCGCACGGAGTGCGATCGATGCACGCTCCCCGAGTTCTGATCGCTGCCTCAGCCGGAATCCTCCTCGCCACAGCCTTGTCGGCTTCGAGCATCGCCGCCGTCCCGGCACCGGCGAACACTCCTGCCAGTTCTTATGCTCTGCTCGTCGTGCTCGATGCCTCCGGCAGCATGAAGCAGAGCGTACCTGGGGGCGTAAAACGGGACCTGGCGACCCGCGGGCTGCTGCGCCTGCTAGCGACGTTGCCCGACGATAGCGTCAGCGCGCTGCGACTGCTGGGTGAAGGAACAACGGATGACGAGTGCGCCGCGTCGCGGGTTGCGGTTCCGTTCGCGCCGTTCGACCACGGCGTCTGGTCCGGCGCCCTGGGCCGGATCCGTTGGGATGGCGCCACGCCTCTGAGCTACACGATTCGCCAGGCGCTGTCGGACTTGACAGGTGTCGAGGCCTCTCGCAAGGAGATCCTGTTGATCGGCGATGGCGAGGAGACCTGCGGTGAGGACCCGGTGGGTGTGGCCCGCGAGCTGGCCAACGGAGTTCGGATCCACACCATGAGCCTCGGCGAGCGCGTCTCGCACCAACTGGCGGGGATCGCGCTGGTGACCGGGGGAACCTACACGCGTGCTTTCGACGATACGACCTTTGCCGCCGCGGCCGTCGACTCGTTGCCAGGTACGGACTCGGTGACTCCGCCCGCGGGTGCGGGTGGGCAGGCCTCGACGCTGCACGTGATCCTGGATGTCAGCAACAGCATGTGGGGGCAGGTCGAGGGCCGCGCCAAGATCGAGCTCGCCCGTGAGGCCCTGCGTAGCTCTCTCTCGGACTTACCGGCCGATGTGCGCGTCGGGCTCCGTGCTTACGGGCACCGGGTCTCGTACGAAGACAAGGAGACCGGATGCGCCGACACCGAGCTGCTGGTGGCCCCGGCAGCCGGTGCGGGGCCGGAGATCATTGCCCAGGCCGACGGCCTGACGCCGCGCGGGCAGACGCCGATCGCGCTCAGCCTGCGCCAGGCATCCACCGACCTGGACGCCGCCGGTGGAAGCGGTGTGCTGCTGTTGATCAGCGACGGGCTGGAGTCGTGCGGGGGCGACCCGCTCGCAGCGGCGGCGGAGCTTCGAGCGGCCGGCAAGTCGGTCGTGCTCCACACCGTTGGCCTAGGGGTTAGCAGCGAGGAGGCGGCCGCCCTGGCCGCGATCGCCCAGGCAGGCGGCGGCCAGTACTTCGATGCTCCGACGCCGCAGCAGCTGGTCAGCTCGGTGGACATGGCGGTACGCACCACGCGGGAGTTCATCCTGCAGGCCGACGAGGTGTCCTCGTTCCCTTCCTCGATCGAGCGTGTGCGCGGCGGCGACACGGTCCAAGAGGCTGAGCTCCTTGGCCCGGGCACCTACAGCTTCAGCGAGCATTTGTTTCGAACCCGCCGCTTCTTCGCCGTTGCCGGGCAGCCGGGTGATCGGTTCGTGCTCGCAGGGCTGGTGTGCGCCCTGGCGCTCGGCCGCAACGCTGATGGCGAGCCGGCCTACCGTGGCGCCACGGGCATGATGTTTGGCCGACGCGTCGACGCCAACGGGGAACGCCTGCGCGGACGCGGCCTGACCGTGCGAGGCGACATGGGAGACTGGGTCGAGATGCCTTTTGTGATCGGAGACGACGGCACCGCGCGCTTCTGGCTCGGGCGGCCGTTCGATAACGTGCACCGCGACATGGTCTTTGAGATCCGGCCGCAGGAGTGAGGCCGCGGTGCGGCCAGCCGGCCGTCGTGAAAGCGTGAGGCGGCCGACGTCTCAGCCCCCGTACTCCCAGGGGGAGTTGCGAACGGTCAAGGGCTCGAAATCCTCACGCCAGCTCACCGAGGTCACCTCCAGAACCACGAGATTGTGGTCGCCGCCGCAGTCGATGGTCTCGATGAGGCGGCACTCGGCATAGGCGGCGGCGTCATTCAAGATCGGGATCCCCGACTCCGAGAGCGTGAACGGCAACCCGCCCAGAGTCGGGGGAGCGGCTTCGAGGTCGACCTCGGTGCGCGAGAAGAAGCGCTGGGCGATCTCCTGCTGGTGGGCGCCGATGACATGGACTACCGCGTGGCGGCAATCTTGCAGGCACTCCGATAGGCTGCTCCCGGGGCGGATGGCGGCGACCAGCAGCGGGGGCTCGAACGAGCTCTGGGTTAGCCAGGTCACGGTGGCGGTCCCGTACCTGTCCGCGGACTTGGAGGTCACCACGTACATCCCGTTGCTGATCGAGCGCAGTACTTTCTTGCGGTCTTTGCGTTCCATGCTGTCGCGGTGTTGGAGGAGAAAGGAGTCCCGGTGCCGAGGCAGCCGAGGGGTGCCCATTAAGGCGGATGGGCGACGGGGTTGCAAGCGTCACGTTGCGCCGCGCGGGCGGCGGGCTCTTACCCCGTCAGCGCCAACGGTGACGCGAACCGGCTCCAGGCACGTTGGAACACGCACGCCGTGTGCTCCAGATCTTCCTCGGTTGTCGGAGCATCCAGGATGAAGGTCCGGGTGCCGCGTTCCAGCAGTGAGACGATCTCGCACGCCACACCGCGGTAGTCACCTACCAGATAGGCGCACTGGGCACGGCGATTCTGAAACGGCTCGAGCCATAGGGACGCTGCCTCCGCTCCGGCCTCGGTCCCTGCACTCGCCAGCGCCTTGTGCCAGCTGGAGTCGCTCCAGCACATCTCGAGCCCGTGCCGGAGCCGGCCTTCGGGGTCGGTTCCGAACCGTTCGAGCGCCACCGACCAGGCAAAGCGCTCTTCGGCTCGAGCCACGATTCCCAGACGCACGCAGTCGCTCGGCTCGCTGTCGGGCAGCGGGTGACCGACGGTTCGAGCCTGTAGTGAGGCGGCGGCGGTTCGGCCGGCCTCGGAGCTGCCGGCGACGAACAGCCGCGGCCTCGAGCTCTCCACCAGCGCGCCCAGTGTGGCGGGCATGTGGAGCTGGTAGAAATCGCCTTCGTGCACCAGCGGCGACTGCCGGGTGAGCAACTGCTGGATGATGTCTCCGTACTCCGCTAGGCGGCGGTAGCGAAGATCGTGCGGTGTCGCGTCATCAAGCGCCAACAGGTCTTCCTTGCTGCTGCCGGCCACTAGGGTGAGATCCGGAGCTCGGCCGAACAGCCGTGCCATCGACGCGACCTTCTTGGCCACCGTGTAGGGGTGCATGTATAGCGGCTGCACGGTAACCATCGGGCGCAGCCGCTCGGTCGATTGCAGGATCACCTGCGCCACGATCCACGGATCCACCAACCGGTGATCGGAGTGCACGAGCAATCCGGAATGTCCGGCTTGCTCGCACCAGCGGGCGGTCTCGCGGACCTGGTCCAGATATCGATCGAGAGCGATCCGGGCCGATTCGGGGCAGGTGGAGATGAGCTCGAGATCGGTGGGCTGCGACATTCGGGCGTACGGCTCCCGCTGAGTGCACCAATCCAGCACTACGGTGATGTTCATGGCGACGGATGCAAAGACGCGTCGCCGATGCTTCAAACCGCAGCGTAGGCTGGCGCCACACCCGCGGACAATCCCTAACCCGAGGCCGAATCACGGCGGTGGTCGGAGGGGGACAGGAGGGCTCGAGAATGGCGCAAGCCCCGACGCGGTTGCGAGGGAGTCAGTCAAACAGGGCGCGTGGCGAGCGCTCGGCAACGAGCGGCTCGATGCAGGCTGAATCGTCGTTGGCGGCGTTGTTCACATGCACTGTCACGGGCCTGGCCACCAGGTTCCCGACAGGTGTGGGCCGAAGGAGCGCGCGCAACGATTCGACACCGGAACCCGGGTCGAGCCACCGATCGAATTCACCCGGTTGCAGGATCACCGGCATCCGGTCGTGGATCGGCGCCACCAGATCGTTGGGCTCGGTGGTGATCAGGGCACAGGAGTCGATCCACCCCCCTGCCCGGCGATCGCGCCAGCGATCCCAGATGCCGGCGAAAGCAAACGGCCTGTCGTCGGCTCGGTGAAGGTAGTAGGGCTGCTTTCGAGCCCTGCCGAGCTTCTGCCACTCGTAAAAGCCGTCCGCCGGGATCAGGCAGCGGCGTCGCGCGAACGGTTCCCGGTAGGCCGGCTTGTCGGCGACGGTCTCGGCTCGCGCGTTGACCATGCGGTTGCCGATCGAAGCCTCCTTGGCCCAATAGGGGATCAGGCCCCAGCGCAGCTCGGACCAAACCCGTTGCTCGGCGCCCCGAACCACAGCGATGGGCTGGGTTGGCGCGATGTTGTAGCGAGGCCGCAGGCCCGGCAGCGGCGGAATTCCGAAGACTTCGGCCAGGATCAGAGCCGGGGCCCTGAGCGTGAAGCGTCCGCACATGGGGATCAGTAAAGCCAGTGTAGTTTAAGGGGTGCAAAGGGTATCAAATTACCGCCAAATACCCCCTTGTTGGTATCAAGTTGGCCTGCCGACAACTACCGCGCCAGGCCAGGCGACTACCGCGGCACCGGAAGCGCCGCCCAGTCGGAAGAATAACCCCACACCTCCGGCAGGGGTAATCTCACGGCCCGAAGAACATGGGTGTGTGGAGCAACGACAAGGGTCACAATATGCTCGACAGCGGCTTCCACTTCTACGACGCATACGAATGCGCTGATGGCAGGTGGATCTCGCTGGGCTCGATCGAGCCGCAGTTCTACACTCTGCTGCGAGAGAAGGTCGAGAGGATGCGGCGCGATATAGCATGATCGATGCGGAGACCCAATGGCGACCCAGCGCACAGACTGACGACCATGGCGAAAACGATTCGCGTCGTGTCCTGGAACGTCAACGGGCTGCGCGCCTGTGCCCGTAAGGGATTTCTCGAATGGTTGGCCAAGAGTCGCGCCCAGATCGT